>JBCCIA010000253.1:0-9043 GCA_039028475.1 Spirochaetota bacterium
AAACCGTTCATTGTGTCTTTTTTCTAAGAGATGTATCATTTCGTGTAGGACAACATATTCCAAGCATTCCATGGGCTTTTTGGCCAGTTCTAAGTTGAGCCAGATCTTTCTTTTGTCAGGATTACAAGTCCCCCATTTTGTTTTCATTTTTTTGATACCAAAGTCATTTACTCTTACCTGAATGATTCTTTCCCATTTCTCAATGATTGTAGGAATTACTTCTTTTAATTCTTGTCGGTACCATTTGTGCAGTATTTCTTGTATTTTTTCTGTATCGTTTTTGTTTCTAATGTATATTATGATCTCTTTTGCTGTAATTTCTACTTTTGGTTTTGTTTTCTTTTCGATCAATTTGAGCAAATACTGTTGTCCTCTGTAGTAGTGACTTTCTTTCTCGGCGAACTCCCTTGTTTTTTCTCTTTCTTGTTTTTGAAACTTTTCTTGTTCCTTCTTTATCCAGTTAAATTTGGCTATTACAAATACTTTTAGCGTATTTAGATCATAATGTAAAGGAGCTGAAATTTTTACTCTTCCATTGGGAGGGTAGACGCTTAGGTGAACATTTTTGATGTCCTTTTGTTGTACCTCGACTTTTATATCTTTTACTTGCAACTCTGTCATTAGAATTCACTCTGCATTTTTACAATTTCAAATGTATGCTCTACAACATCTATATCTTTTAGTATGCTGAACATCGCTGCTTTGATTTCTTTTTCCTTGGGTTCATTGCTGCGAAAACCATCTTTTTTGACTTCTACAATAGCGTTGTAGAGTCGCAGGGCGAGTTTCTCATCTTTTTTTAGGTTGTTATAGAGAGCTACCTTGGCAGGTGTATCGAGGGTTTCTGGTACATCCTCTGACTTACCTTGTTTCAATCTTTGGATCAGTTTTTCTATTTTTTGCAGGTATTTCTCGTAGCTCATCGCTCCCATTTTTCTTTCTTGGATGATTTCCTTTAGCAACAGAGACATTTTTTCGTGGAATTGTGGATTAATCAAATAGTCTTGGATGATTCTGCTTCTTACATTTTGCTCAATATTTTCTGCTACGTTGTCGTTGCTTCTATTTTTCTTCTTTTTCAACTCTTTGATGGCTTGTTGCATACCAGAGTTTACTATCAGCTCAATTAAAGGCATATCGTCTAATTTTGATACAATCCTAGCGTCTTCCGCTTTGATGTACATATCCAGCAAGTTTCTCATATCCGCTTCAAAGGGTTTTGTGTCTAGGTGTTCTCCACTAACATTCTTTATTTCATCCCGCAACCTAGCGAAATACTCTGCTCTTTGCGGGATTCTTTTGCATTCTGCTCTGTCATAACCACCTAACTCCAATTCACCTGCAATGTTGGCGTAAGCTCTGAGGAATGCAGCCACTCCACTGTATAAGCTGATTCGCAGATATTCTTTACTTTTTAAGTCTTCTGTTATTTCAGCATTGCCACAAAAATAGCGTATACATTCAATTTCATCCATGGGATCTTGTAATGGTTCTATAAGTGTTTCCAATGCAGCCAGGGTTATATCCAGGCGTTCCCTCTGGATTTTTAACCTTTCTTGCATATAGATTGCTTCATCTTTTTTTTCTTCTCCCTGGTCTAGTTCTGCTGTATATACAGAGATGGCTCCTTCAACCTTGCTGAAGAGGTCTTTGAAATCGATAATATAGCCATATTCTTTGTCATCAGAGTCTATGCGGTTGGTACGGCATATGGCTTGGAAGAGTCCATGATCTTGCATGGATTTGTCTATGTATAGGTAGGTGCACCCTGGAGCATCAAAACCAGTGAGTAGTTTGTCTACTACGATTAATACTTTCATATTTGTAGGTTCTTTGATAAACTTGGTTTTTACCTCATCTTCATGTTTTTCTGCACTTTTGTAGATTGATTCTCCATCCGTTTTTGTCCCTATCTTGAGAAAGGACTGGTAGATTTCTAATATAAACTGGTGTTCGGTTTGGGTGTTTGCTCCTGTCTCTTCGGTTGTTGCTCTTTTGCTTGTTGGGTTGTATGAGGTGACAATGGCACATTTGTTTTTTAACTCTGTTTCCTGGAATAGTTTGAAATACCTACAGGCATCGTAAATACTAGACGCAACCAGGATGGCATTGCCCTTTTCCTCCGAAATTCTTGGTTTTGTTTCAAAGTCGTGTGCTACTTCGTTTACAATCCTTTGGATTCTTTCCTTCGCACTGAGTACATTTTGCATGGTCCCCCATTTTTGTCGTAGTTTGGCCTTTTGGTATTCGTTTAGGTTTCTTGTTTTGCTATTGAACCATTCGTCGACTTTACTTTGTGATGTCAGTTCTTGATCGACATCTCGTTTTTCATAGATCAAATCCAGCACTACTTTGTCTATAACACCTTCGTTGAATTTATAGGTATGGATGTAGGGGCTCTTGTTGATGGGGGATACTCCAAATATTTCTAGGCTTGTTTTCTTATCCTTCTTGAGCAGTGGTGTACCGGTAAAGCCTATGAACACAGCTTCTTTGAGTATGGTTTTCATTGCTATGTTTAATTTGCCACTTTGTGTTCTATGGCATTCATCGACGAAGACAAATAGTTCTCCGTGGGTGCTTGGTGGATTGTTTTTTAATTCTTCGATGTAAGTATCAAAATCTACATCTTTCTTTTGGAATTTGTGTACGAGGGAGCAAAACAGCCTAGGACTTGGTGACTGTAGTTGTTGCAGCAGTTCTCTACCACTTTTGCTCCGCTTGATCTGTTCACCTGCATCTTGGAATACACCTTCGATTTGTTTGTCGAGTTCGTCTCTGTCGGTGATAATGACGATGCGTGCGTTTGGGTTGTTCTCCAAGATCCATTTTGCTAGCAGCACCATAACAATACTCTTTCCGCTCCCCTGAGTGTGCCAGATGATGCCACTGGCTTTTATTTTCACATGCTCCTGTGCAGCTTTTATACCAAAGTATTGGTGTGGTCTGGGTAGCTTCTTTTTTCCAGCATCGAATAGGACAAAGTCATAGATCACTTCTAAGAAGCGTTGTTTCGCACACATTTTCAGGAGGTATTTGTCTAAGAGTAATGTTTTGCTTTCTTGTTGTATATCTTCTTTCCAGTTTAGAAAAAACTTCTCTTGGGTTCCGATAGCTCCATAGCGTAGTCCTGCCATATCTTGTCCAGCAAAGACATACTGGATTGTGGTGAAGAATCGTTCTATGTATTCTTTGCTTTGGTTGGTGATATTCTGGCGGATTCCTTCTCCTATGGATACGGTGGAACGTTTGAGTTCTAGGACTGCTAGGGCTATGCCGTTGACGTAGAGCACAATGTCTGGACGTTTGTCTTTTTTGCCGTGGACGGTAACTTCTTCCGCGATGGCAAAGTGGTTTTTTTCTGGTTTTTGCCAGTTGATTAGGTGTACCGTTGTATAGTTTTCTTCTGCTCTTTCTTTGATTTTGACACCATAGCGCAGTAGGCCGTAGACGTTTTTATTTACGGTATAGAGGGAATTATTCTGGTTGTCTGCTTCGCTTTTGAGTTTGTAGATGGCGTCGGAGATTTGATTCTGTGAATATTTGGCTTTTTTGAGGTAGGCAGTTAGGTACTGTTCTTCGATGTTGCTGTTGTTGCTTCTATCAATCCAGTTGCCCAGGTATTCGTAGCCGAGCTGTTTGCAGAAGAGCTGTATGACTCTGTTTTGTGTTTCTCTCTCTTTTTTACCGACTGCCATTGTGTTTTTTCTCCTTTATGGTAGGGACAGGCAAGGATGCCTATCCCTACCACGGATGCTATCCCTACCACGGATGCTATCCCTACCACGGATGCTATCCCTACCACGGATGCTATCCCTACCAAATTGTGTGTGTAGAAGATTTCTGTATTTATAACTCTTGTTTTTCATTCCGTTCGCCAAATTCACCAACCACATTTTTCGCTCTCCCTTCGTGTCAACAGTGCATCTCTCAATATTTTCTTCGTGTCAACAGTGCATCTCTCAATATTTTCTTCGTGTCAACAGTGCATCTCTCAATATTTTCTTCGTGTCAACAGTGCATCTCATCTACATTCCCTTCGTGTCAACAGGCATCCCTGCCTGTTATGTTTATGTCATTTAATCAATCAACCTCATTCTGCCTGTCAAAAGCTCTTGCATCATGCCTTGTTTGATTTGCTTTTGTTTTTGAAGTTTTTTCTCTAGAGCTTCGATCTCTGCGTCCATGTTGCTCAAGACTTCCGCGATGGCTTTTTGTTCTGGGAGAGGTGGGAGTGGGATTGGAACCTTTCTTATATCTTGCATATTGATCTTTTTAGGAGTAGCATTTATTAAAGATCTTTTTTCTATACTTTTTATGAAATTAGAAGATTTTGAATATCGATAGAGATAACTTGTTAAAATATTCGAATTCGTTCTTAAAATTGCAAGACTGACATATATACTTGCATATACATCCCAATCGATTAATTTGGTATCTCCCAAAATTCCAGCAGTGATTCTTGTCATTAAAATATCACCTTGCATAGGTTTGCATCTTTTAATTAATCTTAAATGTTCTTCCTCGGAAATAAACTTGGTATTTCGAAAATTCTTTAGTGTTATATTTTCTACACTGTAAAATGGAACTCCTTGTTTCACATAAGTGGGAGTGTGATGTGTCCCATCAATTATTTTTTCACAGACTTCCCCCAACTCTTTCACTTCCCAATCTTCTGGTAAATGTCCTAGCTCAGTTTGCTCCCTTCCAACCGTCTTACCCTTGGGAAAACTTCCCAGCCTTTTCTTACCCGTCAGAAGTTCCTGCATGGCTCCTTTCTTGATGAGTTTCTTTTTCGCAATCAGCTTTTCTGTGGACTGGATAAGAGCATCCGTATCACTCAAGACTTTTGCAATGGCTTTTTGTTCTGCGAGAGGTGGGACAGGGATAGGAATTGTTGTCAAAGATTTACGATCGATGTTTGGAAATGTTGAGCCAGAAGATAATGATAATATCTTTTCAATCGCTAGGTAAACATGATTTGTGAGAAATATGATATCAGAATTTTTTGTAGCTCGTATGGCAGCTACGCCTCTTCCTATACAATAATTATCATTCGATGTATTGGTTCTCCCTGTGGAACTTCCACGTACACATAAAAGAAGATCATCTTTTTTACACATTTTTGTTGGCTGTGTTGTCCATTGTTTTTTTATTGGAAATTTCTTAGTAAATTCAGTTGGACCATTTATTAGTGGAATACCTTTTCTAAGAGTATTGTAAGATTCTCCCGGAGGAGATTGTCCCATTATAATATTAGCAATTTCCCCCAATCTCTTCACTTCCCAATCTTCTGGCAGAAGGCCAAGCTCGGTTTGTTTATAGTTTTTCATTGCACTCATTGTTTGTAGCCTCTGGAAAGACAGGCAGGGATGCCTGCTTTGACGGTAGGGGGAAGGGTGGGGGTGGTGACTTTGGAGTAGGTGTGTGTTCTGATGCTTGGGATTGGGAATCTCGTATATCCCCTCTAGCTCTAGGATCATCAGGCATAATCGTGTCATCAGGCATAACCGTGTCATCAGGCATAACCGTGTCATCAGGCATAACCGTGTCATCAGGCATAACCGTGTCATCAGGCATAACCGTGTCATCAGGCATCCCTGCCTGATCCATAAAACTATAAATAAGACTATCTGCTTCTTGCCTGTGGTTCTTTTCTATATAACCCATTTTAATCCAAAAATCCTTTTCACTTCTGATGATAGAATCATAACTCTCACTGAGCCAAAGAATTCTACCCTTATTATTTTCTAAACGATTTATTTTACTCGCTGAAAAACTCTTAATACTATGCATAATTTCTGATAAATCATAAAAGCCAGTCTCTTTTGGCAAAGGCTCAAGCAATAGATGGACATGGTCGGACATAATGACAAATGAATAAACAGTGTATTTCTTGCTATGATGAAACAAAATAATCTCAAACAAAGCATCCTTCGCCTCACTCGATAAAGGCAAGGAACGATTCTTACAAACAAACGTAACAAAATACACAGAACCCGCAACCTGAATATGCGGCAAATTCCGCCTCGTCATCTTAAAAACCTCTATAGAATCCATACATTCCCTTGTATCACTACAAAATATTGCGTCGATACACATCCCCAAATTTACTAGTATTGACAGACATCTTTAGATTTACTCGTGTCGACAGGCATCCCTGCCTGTCATATCTATCTATCACAAAACAACTCCCATCTTCTTCAAATGACTATTCACTTTCTTCTCCAAGTCACTGACCTGCTTATCCAACATTGGCAACGGTACCTCATAACGCTCGGCCAAAGCAAGCAATCTCTGACTCAACTTCTGACTGATTCGATCCATCTCGACTTGCACACCTTTTTCAATCGCCTGCAGCCATTTGTCTTCCACCACCAAGACCTTAATCTCATTTGTAGTTAAAACTGGATATTTCTGGTAAGCTTTGTTATCTAGCTCTTTATCTTTGTCTTTGATAACTTGATTCACAGAATCTAAAGTATCTTGCAAAGCTAAGTACTCTTCTAAAATGGCTCTTTCTTCCCCCAAATCAGGATCTTTTTTAATTTCCTTTAACCTTGCCTGTGCAACCTTTTTGTTGACCTTATCAAAATCAGCCAATACACCACCCTCGGCTGTGTGCTCTTCAATAAGCTCTTCTAAATGAGAATGGACAGACTCTTTTTCACTTTCTAAAGACTCCAACTCTTGCTTGTCCTTTGAGAAAAACTTGTTTACTATTAAATCCTTAGGAATTAGGTCACAGAACCAACCCTTGTCGACAATAGTACCTTTTTTCGTTTTGACCTCAATCCTCTCGGTTTTGGCAACCCAACCATCCGCCGAAAGAAGAAAGCAATCATCTTGCATCACCTCGTCCCAATAGTCCATCAAATGCTGGTAGATATCATACCTATCAATCAGTTCTAATTTAGAGAACTGCTGTAAAATATCTTCCGAAATATCGTGGATCACTTGTTTTACCTTACAATCCTTAGCCAAGTTTTTTAGATACTTGGTGTTTTTATTTTTCCACGCTGTATATTTCTTTGTAACCATTTGCCCATAGGCGAGAAACTCAGCGTGTTGGATTATATGCTGTTGTATGGAATTTTTATCTAATTTTAATTGCAAGTAAGAAGTATGGCTTCCTCTCTTGAAGATAGACTTCTTTAATGTAGGACAGGCATCCCAATAGCTTTGTAAGGAATCAATGTCACGTGCGGGAATCTCACCGCTCAGATGAGCTTGGATATCTTGGATGTCCTCTTCTTCTTGGGTATCAATATAGCGTGGGATGTTTAAGTTATAATCATTGCTGACAATTTCTAAAATGGGAACATCTCTGGAGTATTTCTCCACATTGGTGCGATTGGTAAACACATCAACGATCTTGTGGATGTCTCTACTACGCAGACGGTTTTTGTCTCCGTCTTTCATAAAACCTTTGCTGGCATCGATCATAAAGATGCTATTGCGTTTTTCACTTTTTTCTTTGTCTAAGATTAGGATACAGGCAGGAATTCCAGTACCATAAAAAAGGTTGGCAGGCAAACCGATGATACCCTTGATATAGCCCCTATCCACCAACTTGGTTCTAATCTGAGACTCGATATTGCCGCGAAATAGAACACCATGCGGTAAGATACAAGCACCTTTTCCTGTCGCTTTAAGAGACTTTACAATGTGTAAAAGATAGGCATAATCACCATTCTTAGCGGGAGGAATGCCATAATCACCAAAACGATGGAAAGCGTCATCTTCTAAAGAAATATTGACACCGTTCATCCAGCTCTTATCGGAGAAGGGAGGGTTGGCAACCACAAAATCAGCTTCCTTTAACTCGTTCCCATCGAGGAAAAATGGGCTAGTTAGGGTATTTCCCTGGGCAATTTCGGCGGTAGGGTTGTTGTGTAAAACCATATTCATGCTGGCCAAACCTTTGGTGGCGACATCTTTTTCTTGGCCGTAAATTGTCACACGCTTATCCATTTCATCTACTACTTTCATCAGCAGCGAACCGGAGCCACAAGTAGGGTCATAGATGATGGTATCGCTGGAAATTTTCTTTTTCTGAATACCGATCACCTTGGCAATGATCCGGCTCACTTCCGCAGGCGTATAGAATTGCCCTTTGCTTTTACCACTCTGCTGGGCAAAATTACGCATTAGGTATTCATAGGCATCTCCCAAAAGGTCATCATTGGCGGCTCGGTTGGAACTAAAGTCCAGCGATTTGTCCTCGAAGATAGTGATGAGGTTGGTTAGGCGGTCTACCATTTCCTTGCCCTTACCTAGTTTATTTTCATCGTTAAAGCTAGGAACTTGTCCCAAGAATGGGTTTTTATCTTTTAGGGGCTTGATGATTTTTTTATCGATTTTTTCGCCAATCTCAGGATTGCCTTTGAGTTTCTGCATATCTGCAAAACTGCAACCTTTGGGAACGTTTACCGAAGAATATGGATTGGCACTCTTGCTGTATTTATCACTAATATAGCGTAAGAATAATAGGAATAAAACATAGTCTTTATACTGGCTGGCATCCATGCCGCCACGTAATTCATCACACCCTTTCCAGAGCATATTGTAAATCTCTGATTTCTTAATGGCCAAAGGCTACTCCCAAGAATTGCTAAAAAAGCTAGATAAGAAGTAAAAAGTATAAACCTACCATAAATCGCAAGGAAAAGATTTTTTCTTATCCTCATTTTTCTACCAATGAAACTACCCAAACATTTTTTACGTAATCCACAAAAAAACTCTCGACACAGAAACGTACGTTACTACTCTTTAACCATGAAAAAAATGTGAGAAAATCGTTCCCCGAGCGAAGCTTGTGCAGAGCGTCGCCGAAGTATCGAGGGGAACTAAAAGCGAAAACAGCTCTCAGTTCGGCCTAAGCTACCAACTAAAACCCGAACCGAGAAACCCACCAAAAATGGTGTAGAAAAAGTCTGTGTACTAATCAGTACACGTCAAGCCTTATATTCTACACCATTTGGGTAACTATACTATAACAAACGAGGAAAACCTTGTTATGGACGTGGCGGTCAATCGCCTT
>JBCCIA010000254.1:0-8995 GCA_039028475.1 Spirochaetota bacterium
ACAGAGCTCTTGAAGAAGGTTCTCGATTTCTGTAGTAATACCAACTGCCCTCAGTTCCAAATCCACTTTCACCAGGGATATGAGATGCCATATGGTCTCTACCATTGAAGAGTCGATACACTCTTATATAAGTAGGTGGGTCTATATAAGTAGATGGATCGTATCTTAAAGCACTGACAGAAAGATTGCTTGCGGTACTGTCAGAAGAATTGGCACTTCCCTCTGTGGCTAATTTCTCTAAAGCCAATGTAGCTTCCTTCGATAAATTGTTTTGGTTATTTCCATTTACACAATTCGTAAGTATAAGACCGGTTAAGAAAGATGTTATAAACTTTTGAAATTTATTTGTTTTCATCGTTTGTTTCCTTTTGTTAAGATACACCCACTATAGCATAGAGCGAATGATTGGACAATGATGATTCGTGACAGAAACTTGTGGATTCGTGACAAAGTAAAAAAAGTTCTAATTTTTTGAGTGAATTTTCTTTGATTCAAATTCAATAGACATGTGGTGTAGTAAGTGTGTTGTAAAACAAGTCGAATGTGGAATAGGTTCTATGGAGCAATGGGTTGAGAACATAGCAATGTGGTATCAGTGTTTTGTGGTGTGGAGAAGAAGTGAGCCAGCAAATGACTATTACTCATTTGCTGTCTGAAAAATTTGTTAAGTCTCAAAGGTACACTGTTTTTATTCGACTATCAATTTTAGGTGATATAATCAACCTCTTTTGCCTTTGATAAATTGTTATTTTTTCCTATTATTGTTGTCTTTGACCTTTACCATTCTCTCTGTACCTCCGTTTGTTCTGAAACTTTCTATGGTGTTAATAATACTGTTTAGTAATATTCCCAACTCATCGATACTCTGTAATAAGCTTAAATCCCTAGCAATGGGACTATTTGGATGGAATGCTGAACTTTCCTGGTGTCGTCGAAGTTCACGAATATACCTGTTTGAAAATAAAGTGTTACGGAGCTCACGTATCATTTCATGGATTGTAATTAGGTAATCTTCGTATGATGCAACCTCGGCTGTGGTCAAGATTTCACCTATCGATAATTTATTTTCTTTATTGGACAATTGCTCGATAAGTTTTTTAATTATTCTAACAAGATCTTCTTCCTTTTTAGTAGATAACTTTATACCTTGTCCCTCCCTCCCACTTATTCTTGTTTGCGTTTCTATATTCACTATATTCTTAATAAGATCCTCAACCAATCGTGTGAATACTCTTGAAACTGCTGTATTTACTGCAAACGAAGTCTCATACTCATATCTCTCATCGATACCAAGTCTCCTGTTTATTGAATTTAGTACAGAAACCAATACACTGTCAGGAAATGGATTTTCGTTTTCAAGTAATTGTACATATGGTTCTAATTGAAGGTCGTTAGCATCTGTAATACCCATATGATGTCTCGACATTAGGTGAGGTTTTAATGTATTTTCGGCGTATTGTAGTCTCGCGTTAGCCGATCTTCGTTCTTGCTGTGCTTCTCCTGCTTCTAGTATGAAAATTGTATTTAATACTTCAATAAGCTCCAATATATTTCTACCTTTTCTTGCTGCCTTCATGGTCTTCTTCATGAGCTTTTTAAGTCTATCTTTGATCTTTCTAATCATTGATCTTCTATTAGTGGTAGTTCTTTTTACAGCTTCACGTGTTATTTGTACTAATACTCTATTATCTTTATCTTTCTTCTTACGGGAATATAAGCTCCGACGAGATGTATCATCCCTCCATACCTGTACTTCAGCTAATGACAAATATTCACTTCTTCCAATGATTTGTATTTTAACCTTTCTTACATTATCAGCATAAATCGATATAAATTTCGGTATTTGTGAATGCCTTTGGTAAGTTATTTCGTTATTTGAGCTATCAAGTAAAGTTATACCTACGTCTTTGAGTCTATGTCCCCAGCCGTCAGTACGATTTGATATGGTTATCCCTTTTACTGCATAATCTGCCCCTAAATCGACCATCCACCATGGTTGGTAATCTAGGTTTGTATGAGTTATAGAGTTGCCGTGTCCATTGGTGTTGCCATCTACCGCTTTGCTTGCAAAGCCATTGTGAAAGAGACTAGACTGTGTGGCGGTCTTACCCATTGCTATATTTGTTAGAGGTCGATCATTGACTTTGTCGACAGCAACGGCGTAACCAAAAACGAAGCCAAATGTATGTCCTTCGCAATTCGAGGATTGAGATACAAAATGATCGCCAGCAAAACAACGATGAAGTGGTACGTGTCTGCCATCATTAGGGTCCTTTTGCAGTAGATATCCGAGTTTACCTTCCTTTATTTGTCCCTCACAATTGGGGTCGTGGCTGACAAAATGGTCTCCCCAGGTTGCCAAACATCTGTACAGAGCTTTTGAAGAAGGTTGTTGATTTCTGTAGTAATACCAACTGCCCTCAGTTCCAAATCCACTTTCACCAGGGATATGAGATGCCATATGATCTCTACCGTTGAAGAGTCGATAGACTCTCGTATAAGTAGATGTATCAACTCTTGAAGCATTGACAGAAAGATTGCTTGCAGTACTGTCAGAAGAATCGGCACTTCCCCCTGTGGCTAATTTCTCTAAAGCCAATGTAGCTTCCTTCGATAAATTGTTTTGGCTATTTCCATTTGCACAATTCATAAGTATAAGACCGATTAAAAAAGATGTTATAAACTTTTTAAATTTATTTGTTTTCATCGTTTGTTTCCTTTTGTTAAGATATACCCACTATAGCATAGAACGAATGAGTGGACAATGATGATTCGTGACAAAAACTTGTGAATTCGTGACAAAGTAAAAAAGTTTTAATTTTTTGAATGAATTTCTTTGATTCAAATGCAATAGACATGTGGTGTAGTTAAATCATTGTAATACAATTGGAATGTGGAATAGGTTCTATGGAGCAATGGGTTGAGAACATAGCAATGTGGTATCAGTGTTTTGTGGTGTGGAGAAGAAGTGAGCCAGTAGAGTGGTAATAGGAACTGGCAGCAGGTATCGGACTATTTTTAGATTGTTTATAGGATCCTTTCTTTGACCTTAGAAATTAACGTTCTTGTGTTAGTATAGCCAAGAAGAGAGGCAATTTCTTCCAGACGGTAATCCTCTCGTATATAATGGATAGCAAGAGTTTTGCGTGCTTCTTCTACAGCTTCTGCAAAGGTGCAACCTTCCTCTTGTAACTTGTATACGATAGTTTTTTCATCCATACCTAGCTTTGCGGCTACAACATCTGAATAAGCGAGACCCTTGGGTAAGAGTTCCAGAAGGGCTTCTTGGACCCTATCCTTGGTGGATTTAGAGTTTACTTCCTTTGTTGCGAATAATCTGAAAAAGATATTTTTCTTATTTTTCATTGTATTTTCCTATTGTAATTGTTGTTAGGACTAACTATATCATATACTGTTTATGCTCACAATGATGATTCGTGACAAAGGCTTGTGAATTCGTGACAAAGTAAAAAAAAGACTGATTTTGCTTTAATGTGATTGGATTGTAAGGTTCGCTATTCTCATACGAAAGAAAGTTTTTATTGAAAGAACTGTACTCGATGGTTACTTTCTTCTACTACATAGAGTTTACCACTGTTGTCAACAGCGATATCTATTGGAAAGTTAAACTCTCCAGTACTGGTTCCCGCGGCGGTGCCACCTATGGTGACTAGATGATTGCCTATAGTATCAAAAATTTGCAAACGATGGTTGAGTGCGTCTGACATATAGACAATGTTATTGTGACCTATGGCAATTCCTACCGGACCATTAAATTGTCCATTTCCCGTGCCATAAGAACCCCATTGGCCGAGGTAATTGCCAGAGCTATCAAACTTTTGTATTCTATGATTTTTCGAATCTATCACATAGATACTACCACTGCTATCTATGGCAATGCCAATAGGTTCATCGAACTGCCCATTTCCTGTGCCAGCAGAACCCCATTGATTGATGTAATTGCCAGAACTATCAAACTTTTGCACTCGATCTAAAAAAGCGTCTGTGACATAGACATTACCGCTGCTGTCTATAGCGATGCCGTTTGGCTGAGCAAATTGGCCGTTTCCTGAACCTGAGGTTCCCCATTGGCCAAGGTAGACACCCGAACTAGAAAACCTTTGGATTCTATGATTTTTCGAATCTATCACATAGATACTACCACTGCTATCTATGGCAATGCCAGTAGGTTCATCAAATTGGCCGTTACCGTTGCCATAAGAACCAAATTGACTGATATATGTTCCTGAACTGTCTAGGACTTGCACCCGATGGTTCATTCTATCACTAATTAGAAGATTGCCGCTACTATCTATTGCAACTCCTGAAGGGTTTTGAAACTCAGCATTGCCATTGCCGGAAGTGCCGTTGCCACCGCCAGCACCCCATGTAGCTATGCTGGTGTAATTCGTATTGGTAGTGGCTGTAGTGCTTGTATAGGCAGCTTTATTTCCAGCTTGGTCTTTCACCAGGATATTAAAATAGTACTGTGTAGAAGGGTTGAGTCCAGAAAGTGTATATGAGTTTATATCATTCGTATAGGTTTGGGCGATGGTTCCATTAGCCTCTGCATCGGCTACGCTGGTAATATTATTTGTTGTGGAGTAGTAGACCTGGTATGCGAGATTTGCCTGGGTGGACAGATTGTCTATGGCTTTTGTCCAACTGAGTGAAAGAGAAACTGCTGTAATGAAAGAGCTTGTGATAGTACTTGTAGCTATGGTGGGGCTTATGGTATCTCCAGTTCCCGTTCCTGTAAGGTGAATGACATACGAGCCTTCGTCGCTATCGTTATTGGCAATGGTTAAACTAGCAGATTTGGCACCAACAGAAGTAGGTTTAAATGTTACGGTAAAAGAGGTCGAGCTTGCCGCAGCGATGCTTGTCGAAGTGGAAGCTGTAGAAAGGGTGAATTCAGATGCATTTGTGCCTGAAAGGCTTGGCATAGAAGCTAAGGTAAGACTTGCAATGCCAGAGTTTTGGATGGAAAAAGTGATGGTTGTGGAAGAACTGCCACTGACAACACTGCCAAAGTCGTAACTACCCCCATTGGTGATTGCAGTTGTACTTTGTACAATATCAATTTCGGATAGCTCTGTACTTGTATCTGTGTCAGTTATTGTATTGTTTACTGATGAGTTATTTGCAGAAGGATTTGAGAGTACAAGTAATCCAAGAAATTTATTTTTGGAAATTTTTCCACAATGCATGAGAAAGAAACTAAAGAGTAGTGATATTACTAGAGGGAGAACTTTTATAGAAGCTTTTCTGTAAATGCTAAGACATCTTTTTATGCATAAGGGTTTACCAAGGAAAGTATCTTTATAAATACATCGGTGGTTTTCTTCACTTGCGATTCTTTGGTCTAGCATAATCCAATTATACCATAAATCTATTCTATACACAATGAGGACTCATGAAAAAATCTTGCGGATTCGTGACAAAATCTTGTGAATTCGTGACAAAGTAAAGCAAATCATCATTTTCACTACAGTTCCCCTGTTAGTTTTTTAAAATAAATTTGTATAATGTTAAATAGCAGTCAATGTCAGGCTACACATGGGAATGAGGTTTTACCCTGTACGTATGAATCGGATGTAATTCATCACAAGAGTTCTCTGTGCCTCTTCTAGAACGTCTTGCAAAGTACGACTTTCTTCTACCTCGCATAAAATAATCTGTTCACGAATCCCCATTGTTGTTTAACAATAGCTAGAGAAAGAAAGCTAAATTTGGAATGAATCAGATATCAAGTTTTGGACCCACTACTTGCTAAAAAACGTAATTTTTTTTGCTTTGTCACGAATTCACAAATTTTTGTCACGAATCATCATTGTGAGCATAAGCTATCTATGTTAATATAACAGTTATTATAAATAAATGGAGTTTTCAAATGAAGAAAATTACTAAGAATCAAAATTACACAACAACCATTATGATAATACTTGCACTCATGTTTGTATCAACAGCCTGCCAGAATTTATCTACCAATGCAACTGGAGATGATAAAGCAGGGCAGTATGGTACAATTCTGGCACTTGTTCAAGGACAGTCAAAAAGTGAAACACTGCCTTCCCTCGAGGCAGATCCTAATGGTGGACATATTTCAGAACAGAATGTAAAAAATTCTGAACGTGACACACATGAGGCTGTTGGTAACTGTAGAAATTGCATAGATAAGTCAAATTCTGGTAGTTTTGATGTATCTAATGATGGTTTCTAAATAGTGATAGCAATAGAGGGGATAACTTTGTTATATGAATCTACTCAATCAAAGTGAATTCATATAACAGAGTAACACCCATCAATGATTCACGAAACGGTATTTGAGCTTCTAAACTCATGCGGTTTTTGTTTTTTCTACTCTTCTACTGAGTAAAGAGAGATTGAATTATTTTCTAGGTTTTTCTTGATCAAGTATATGTAAAACTTCTTTATTGCAAGACCTGTATTCGGTGGTTGTTTTCTTCTACTACATAGAGTTTACCACTGTTGTCAACAGCGATATCTGTTGGAAAATTAAATTGTCCAGCAGCGGTTCCAGCAGCGGTGCCACCTACAGTAATTAGATGATTCCCCGAAGTATCAAAAACCTGTAAGCGATGATTATTGCTATCTGCTATATAGAGACCACCATTAAAGTAAGTGATACCAATTGGAAAATTAAATTGACCATTTCCTGTGCCACTAGCCCCCCATTGGCTCAGGTAAGTGCCGGAACTATCAAATTTTTGGATTCTATGGTTATTTGAGTCCACAACATAGACACTGCCGCTGTTATCTATGGCAATCCCATGAGGCTCATTGAACTGACCATTTCCTGTGCCACTAGCCCCCCATTGGCTCAGGTAAGTGCCGGAACTAGTAAATTTTTGGATTCTATGGTTATTCGAGTCGCTTACATAAATGTTGCCACTACTATCTAGAGCAATGCCATTTGGCGAATTAAACTGACCATTTCCTGTACCAGCTCCACCCCACTGTCCTTGGTATACACCCGAACTAGTAAACCTTTGCACGAGGTTATTGAGAAGATCTGTAATATAGATATCACCATTATTTGGATTTATGACGACACCTGCTGATTCATTGAATAGACCGCCACCGCCTCCATAGGAACCAAATTGGCTGATGTACGTCCCTATGCTATCTAGAATCTGAACACGATCATTGTACTTATCAGTAATGATCAGGTTTCCACTGCTACTGATTGCGATACCATAAGGATTAAAAAACTCACCATTCCCACCCCCTAAGGAACCACCGCCAGCACCCCATGTAGTCATGCTGGTGTAAGTTGCATTGGTAGTGGCTGTAGCACTTGTATAGGCAGTTTTATTGCCAGCTTGGTCTTTCACCAGGATATTAAAATAATACTGTGTAGAAGGGTTGAGTCCAGAAAGTGTATATGAGTTTATATCATTTGTGTAAGCCTGAGCGATGGTTCCATTAGCTTCTGCATCGGCTACGCTGGTAATATTATTTGTTGTGGAGTAGTAGACCTGGTATGTAAGATTTGCCTGGGTGGATAGGTTGTCTGTGGCTTTTGTCCAACTGAGTGAAAGAGAAACTGCTGTAAGGGAAGAGGTTGTGATAGTACTTGTAGCTATGGTGGGGCTTGTTGTATCTCCCGTTCCCGTTCCCGTAAGATTGATGACATACGAACCTTCGTCGCTATCATTATTTGCAATGGTCAAAGTAGCAGACCTTGCTCCTACAGCACCAGGTGTAAAAGTGACGCTGAAGGTAGTAGAAGAAGACGAAGCTACAGGAGAGGTAGCGGAGGTTTCGTTGACGGTGAAATCCCCCGAATTCGTACCACCAAGCACTACTTTTGGTGTTCCTGTGAGGTTCAAATCTGCCGTTCCTGTATTTTCGATAGTAAAAGTAATGGCCGAGGAAGAAGTGCTCTGGGTAACACTGCCAAAGTCGTAATTACCACCGCTAGCGATTGTTGTGCTTGTTTGTTTGATGGCTATTTCAGGTTCTGGGGTAGTGGCTGTAGCCGTCAAGTTAATGTTGTATGTACTTTCATCCGCATCATTGTTTGTAATGGTAATGACTGCAGATTTGGACCCGACAGAAGTAGGCTCGAATCTCATTATAAAGGTGGTTGAGTTTCCTGCTGCAATACTTGTTGCAGTAGAACTTGTGGAAATAGAGAATTCAGATGCATTTGTGCCTGAAAGACTTGGTATAGAAGCTAAGGTAAGACTTGCCGTACCGGTATTTTGGATAGAAAAGGTGATGGTTGCGGAAGAACTGCCATTGACAATACTGCCAAAGTCGTAACTACCCCCATTGGCAATTGGAGCTGTACTTTGTTCTATCTCAATTTCGGGTAGCTCTGTATTGGTGTCAGTATCAGTGCCTGTACTGGTACTTGTAGCATTTTCTGTGTCAGTAGTAGTTTCTATATCTGAATCTGTACTGGTGGATGAGCCATCTTCAGCAGGATTTGAGAGTGCAAGCAATCCAAGGACTTTATTTTTTGGAATTTTTTCACAATGCATGAGAAAGAGACCAAAGAGTAGTGATACTACTAGGGGGAGAACTTTTATAAATTTAGCTTTTCTGTATATACAGATTTGGGGAATCACAATAAAACTCCTATAAGAGCCTGTCCTAAAAAAACTACAGGATTTTGCAGCTTACCTTTTACATAAGAATATACAGATTTTAGGACACGCTTCATATATTAAGACATCTTTTTATGCATAAATATTTATAAAGGAAAGTACTTTTATGGATACAGCGGTAATTTTTTCACCTGCGGTTTTTTGGTTTTAATAAGAACCATGGATACCAGAGGATGTGAATGAATTTTCCATATGAAAAGGAATGTCATCATCTTGACAATCTTTCACATGTGCTATGGCAATATTGGTAGGAATTTGTTGTATCGTAGTGGCAATCGCATGAAGATAGTCCCATTCGGACGTAATCAAAAACCCTGATGACGTAAATGGTTGCGATCACAACACATTGATCCTGT
>JBCCIA010000255.1:0-8985 GCA_039028475.1 Spirochaetota bacterium
AACATCAAATGTTTGATGCTCATCGATACCTCCACTATTCCAGGTGCTAGCTCCGGTTGCTACCACGTTTATTATAGCTCTCGTACAAATGATAAATTAGAATCTATTGCAAAATTAAATTCCATTGCAGCAAGCAATACCATCCGATTTATCCACCAAAAAGCAATCCCCAATGGAGCAAGCAAAATTTCAATCTTTTCTTGCAATGGTTCCGAATCATTTCTAACGTCTAGTTCGCTAAACGACTATACATCTTCAGATGGAGTTTTCACCGATAGCAATGGCTCATATACCGTGAATATAGAGTCAGGCAAATACCATACTATGAAAATCCGCAGAGCTACTAAAGATCTTGGGGATATTTATATTGATCTAACAGCAATCACCACAGAATCAGCCCTTGACGAGATCAAGAACGATTCGTCTAAACTTTCTATTGCAACACCCAGCGGTTTTGCTCATACCTTAACCATTTCCTCTGGAAATTCTTCACAAAGTTCATCTGCGAATAACGATACCTCTCCCATAAGCATAGATATTGCCACTCTTTCTTCTGAAGCCAATAAAGATACAAACCTTACACCAGGTACCACAACACCACTAGGTACGACATCAAACCCACCTTCCGGTTTTTCCTATGGTGCGAGTCCTTTTACCTTTACACAAAATACAGCAATCACTACACAAGTACCAACAATCTCAGGAACAATAAATTCTTGCACAGTTTCACCGGCTTTGCCATCCGGATTGGTTTTGGACAGCACAACCTGTAGCATCAGTGGCACTCCAAGTGTTATCCAAGGCTCAACCAGTTATACCGTTACAGCCACAAATAGCAATGGAAGCAACAATACAACAATTAGCATTGCTGTTCTAGAGCAGGTTGCAGCTCCTGCATTTAGTCCAACTGCTGGCTATTACAATACTCCTCAAAATATATCTATCACTTCGGCGACTGCTGGAGCTAGTATCTATTATACTACAGATGGTAGCACTCCGACAAATGCTTCCACTCTTTATAGTTCAAGTATTCATATCTGGTTTCTAAGCGGTAAAACAATACAAGCAATCGCAACGAAAAGTGGAATGGCAGATAGTGCAGTCACAACGCTGAGTGGTTTATATAGTTACCTAACCTTAAAAACAGGAGAAACAACGGTACGAGCTAGCGGTGATGATGGGAACATCCAAAGTGGAGTCAGCAAAAGCTATACTGGACCAACGGCACACGCTACATACACATCAGACTACACCACCACAGACAATACGACCGGCTTGGTCTGGAAATCCTGTCTCCAAGGCCATAGCGGTGCAACCTGTGCAGCAGGCTCCTTACTCACTATGACCTACGCAGATGCCAGTAGCGGTGCCAATGGTTGCAATGCCCTAAATTCACAAAACTCAGGCAACGGTTATGCTGGTATAACAACCTGGAGACTGCCCAGTATCAGAGAATTGCGAACCATACTTGATTTTAATAACTATAACCCTGCTATCAATTCTAGCTATTTTCCTGGTTCGACAACTTCCAATGATCAATGGAGTTCTACAGAGAACGCCCTAAGCTCATCCAATGCTTGGTATGTTAAGTTTAACTTTGGTGCAGGCGGAACATCCGTTAAATCGAATACTTACGCTGTTCGTTGTGTATCTGGCTTAGTCAAAACAGCAGCTTCTAACTTTACAGACAATGGGGATGGTACTGTTAAAGATAATTCTACTGGATTAGTCTGGCAAAAATGTAGTAATGGCCAAGGCACTACAGATTGTTCTTCTGGTTCCGCGAGCAATTCAACATGGACAGCTGCCATTAGCTATTGTAATAGCCTTAGCCTGGCCTCTCGTTCCTGGCGTCTACCCAATTTGCATGAGCTTTGGTCTATAACGAACGAAACAACATCCACAACTCCTATTATCAATACAACAGCATTTCCCTCTACTGATTTAGCCAGTTACTGGAGCTCCAATACTCGACAAAGTACAGGGAGTGACGGATTTGGCATCAATTATAGTAATGGTGCATTTACCTTTTTTGCAACAACCAATGCCTATAAAGCCCGTTGTGTATCAGGACCATAGATGTATGCCCCTATGCAGAGGCTTTTCTCTGTCACATTTTATCAGGATCGGTGAGAACCTCCAGTAAAGCTGGCCCTTCTACTGCAAAAAGTTGCTGTAATTTTTTGGTGAGTTCAGCCGGTTGACTCGCTTGCAAACCAGTGATGCCACAGGATCTGGCAAACTCGCTGAAATCAGGGTTTTTCAAATCAGTTTTCCATACATCAAATTGTCCTTCTCTTTGCTCTTTACTAATCTTGGCAAGCTGGTTGTTATTGAGTATGATCAACTTGATAGGCATGTTGTATTTGACTACAGTTGTCAACTCTGCCATGTACTGCCCAAAACCACCATCCCCAGCAATAGCAATAATAGGAGTTTCCCCTTTTGTTGCTGCCCAAGCTCCCACTGCAGCAGGCAAAGCAAAACCTATCGAACCTAGATAACCAGAAAGTAAAAATCGGTGTTTCTTACTTTCAAAATAACGACCAAAGCTATAGGCGTTATTGCCAACGTCAGCACACATAACTGCTTCTTCCGGGGCATACCTGTTCAACTCTAAAAATAGTTTTGCAGGCGTGATCCTCTTACTTTTTTCTCCTGCTCGCTTTTCTTTTTCCTTACGCCATGATTGCCACTTTTCGCTGATTTCTGATTTGGTATCAAAATTCAAAGTAGATGCATCTAATCTAGCTTGCAATTGTGCAGCAGTTTGGCCAATGTCACCAAACAACTGAACCGTAATCTTATGAAATTTAGCAAGTGCCAAAGGGTCAAAATCTATTTGTATCGTAGGGATATGTTCCGATATACCTGTATGGCGAGCGAAGGAAGCACCAAACACCAATAAGAGATCAGCCGTGCTCATCATGTGGGCAGAAACAGGGGTTCCACTTTTTCCTAATACACCACATGCCAAAGGGTTCGTATCCGAAACAATGCCCTTAGCTTTAAACGTTGTCATCATGGGAATGTTAAGAGTTTCTGCGAGGCCAATGATCGCATTCTTGGAGTTCACTGCACCATGCCCCATGATTATAACAGGTCTTTTGGCCTCTTGGATCAAAGTAATGGCTCGCTGCAATTCTTCTTCGGGCGGGGAAATCAAAAGATTCGCAATTCTACTTTGATTGTCCTGTGCTGGTGAATCTCCAGCAGGAGTTACTTGCACTTCATCAGGAAAGGTCAAATGCGAAACATCTCGGTTGATGATAGCATGTTTCACAGCAAGGCTCATTAACTCTCCATGTGGACTATCCGCTTGCACCCGATGGTTAAAGTCGGCTACGGAGCTAAAAGCGGATACAAGGTCAATCTCTTGGAAGTTGCCAGTTCCTACTACCTGAGTTGCAACTTGCCCGGTTAAAGCAAGTAAAGGCGCTCTGTCCACTTTGGCATCCCAAAGACCAGTGTATAAATTCGTAGCTCCAGGTCCGGCGATTGTTAAACAGGCTGCAGGGCGACCTAGTAGCTTGCCATAAGCTGAAGCTGCAAAAGAAGCTGCTCCTTCATGGCGAATAGATATAAACTTTAATTTATCTTTTTCTTCTTGCAAACGCATCGCATCCGCCAAGCCAAGGTTGGAATGTCCGACCATACCAAAGACAGTGTCCACCCCACAATTTACCATCGTTTCTACCATGACATCGGAGATTGTAGTCTGGTGTTCCACTTCCTCTTCTACAGTAATAAATACGCCATCATCCTTAATTTCTGCTTCGTAGGAATCTACGAAATCTTCATACCCTTCCGGTGCTTTGCCAGTACATGGATGGAATTCATACCCATGCCAAGGACATTTCAAATAACCCTTTTCGATCTCACCTTCTGCAAGGGGGCCGCCCATATGTGGACAGGCGTTGTCAATCACACCGATATTTCCCTCAAATTTTGAAACAGCAAGGGTCTTCTTCCCCGCTTGCACCTGTACGGTTTGTCCTTCTTCCAGCTCCTGCCGACTACCTAACACCTTGTACGTATTTACTTTTTTTGCCATGTTGAATTTCCTAGTAACCTCTTATAAAATCGTGATTTTGCCAAAACTATATAGAACGGATTGCCTACTGCAACAGATTCCTACCCAATCTTGTTTGGAACAATATATATTGTAAACCTATTCTTACTTTTTTGTTTTGAAAAATAACTGTATAGGTAAATCAACGATAGTCTCTTCTCTTGTGTCCTGTGACAATTTTGGGTACCAGTTGGCGTGTTTTTTGGTTTACCAATGTTTGTCCCATTTTTGGCCGTAGATAATTGACCTTTAAGATATACTCCTGATCGGCACGGGTAAAGCGTGCGTCCCCATTGCTATCCTGTTTTACAGAAATGTATATATACGGATCATAGGGATCCAGAGAAAACTGTTGAAATTGGGTTCCATTGGGAGTAAGCTGAACCTTATTTTTCCCACTCCAATCTGCACGAAACAACAGAACTACATCGGAAGAATTGGTATAACCATCTCCATTGCTGTCTACAGAACATAGAGAATACAGCAAAAACCGCAAATTACGTTTTTTAGGAGGTTTGACTTTTCTTTCCTCATCGTAATCCTCTCTAGCAACTGGTTTGTAGAGAAATTCGGAAGGTAGAAACAGATCACAAAATTGTTCTTGTTCAGGAAAGAACAACTGCTCTTTTCCAGTCTTTTTGTTGTGAAAGACAATATTATAGAAATCATCGCTGTTTAGGCTGTCAAACGCTTCATTATAAGAAGATGTATCATATGATACCAAAGAATTGTCTTGGTAATAATAATTCTCTCCGCCACCACCACCCATAGATCCACCAACAACCCGTCCACCACCATACCCCCCTTTGCTCCTATAACGGCCAGAATAGGAGAAATGGGTTACTCCTACGAGAATCATCAAATAGGGAGAACCTTTGAGTACGGTAGGGTTGCTATAGGTAAAACGCGTCTTTTTCTCTAAATCTTGCTGTTTCACCAGAGTGGTAGATTGTTTTCGGGGTGCACCACAACAAGCTAGACAAAAACATATGATCATATACAAATAACGTAACATCAAAACTCCTTTCTACCTAGGCAAATAATAACTTTTAGAGTAAGAGTAAACAAAAAGCGTAAAGCATAAATCTTTATTCTAAAAAAAACATGCAAAAGGTTTATTTTTTATAAATTATTCTATTGGGGTATGCCTCTACTTATATACTTGGAAAAGCCTTTATGAGCCTTAAAATACATACATCCGAAGAAAATATCCAGTTTGTATACCAACATAGATTTAGTCCTATTACAATACTATCATTCCTATTCTTTTTAGCTTTCAGTCTTGCTATCTACAAAATGTCTCTTCTGCCAGAAATTGCTGCAACAAACTACCAAACTATTTATGTCCTCATACCATTCGATGCCCTCGCCTTGTTTATTTTTCTAGTAAATGCAGCTAGCAGAACTATCGTTTCTCTAACTCCCTATTCTTTTATGGTCAAGACATATCCTTTATCCCTGTGGCGTTTTAGTTACTCTATAAATCCTAATTTGATTAGAGATATTAAAGTGAAAACATTTACAGACTATAGGAATGGAGGAATAAGGGCAAACATTCATAGATTGCACATCATCACTGAAAAAAAAAGTAGGTATATTTTAGATGATCTACCCTTAGAGGTTCTGCATAGTATCCGCAAAAGATTAATAATCTACTTAGGTCTAACAAGCACTCCTCTTAGTGATAAGCCATCCGATGCAATGCTAAAACAAATTGGGCAATGGGTCGTACTGATTTTGTTATTATTCGCCATTCTATCTACACTCTATTTATTGGTGAGGCTTTCCTATGAAGGTTAGTACAAACCTTATCTTTTTCTTCCTACTGCTAAGTACTATAATGGTTTGTAGACCTGAAAAAAGAAATACACAGAAAAAAACATCCAAAGTGGAAGAAAATTTCTATTATTCTCGTTACCTAATCGAATTGAACCTACACAAAGAGCCCGATACCAATAGCAAAATAATCTATGAAATACCTAGCTCAGAGAAATTGCTTTCCTTAAAAGAAACAAAAGAAACGGTACATGCGATTTGGAAGAAAGTAAAAGTTGCTAACAAAATAGGTTGGGTACAACAGCGCTACCTTATGGATGCCAAACCCTATAGCAAACACAATATAAATCCAAACCTACGCTTCGATAAAGAACTCTATTTTAGAGTCGTTACCAAGTCAGGTTTGTATCTCAGAAATAGACCTGATATCAAATCTCGCATCTTGGGAATTGCCAGATACCGTTCTACCGGAAGAGTCTATACCGAAGATACAACCATGCACAAAATTCAAAAACGCAAGGGCTACTGGTTTTTGACCAAGCTGGGCAAACGAATCGGCTGGATGTTTTCTGGGTTTGTTGTCATTGGCAGCAAAAAGAATATTGTCTCTGGAAATTTCGACATTAGAAAGAATCATGCAAAGTTTATGTTTAAAGTCTTACGACCCTCTAAAGATAAGAAAATTTCTTTTCTTAAGAAACCGGTAGGTGTAACCAAGAAGCAATTGGGAAAACGTACCATTCACACAGTTAGATACTACAAAAAAGACGTTTGTATCAAAGTAAATTCTGAGATTATCATTACAGACAACCAAACTGGACAAATCTATTACCTATCCAGAGTGTTAGATCAGCATATACATGAAAAAGTGGTAGAAACGAATGCAGAAAAAGGGTATTTCTTAACTGAGGTGACTCTTTGCCTCTGTTGTTGTGGGAATGAGGACTATGGGAAAATTTTATTCCAAGATAGCAATATACTCTACAACTACAGTTCCCAATACCCTCCACAAAAATTCCCAGTAGCTTACAAAGGTAGATGCTTTGAGCCAAACCTTTCCTTTCCTTACCATGATATCAGGTACGATTTAGAGAATCATAGGATAGATATTTTTTTGAAGGAATCCATTTGCGAAACGGATAGTCAGGCTTATGCTAGCAATGGAGAATACGATCCACATGGAAAAACACCACGTGTATATGGAGACGAACTATTGATAACGCATGAAAATATGAACAGCAATGATTTTTCTACAAAAAAGCTTTTTAATAAACAAATTCCAGAAGACATAAGAAAAGTCTTTGTGAAAGAATAGAAAAATTAGCAAGTCTCTGATGGAAATAAACATGATTGGTAGAACTATATACAAACTTCTAACGATAAATCTTATAGGCTTCGTACTATTTTGTGTGAACCTGATACCGCTTAACGCGTGTAGCTGTGCCTACATTCCACGATTTTCGTATTACCCCAAATCCTTGCGAATCGCAACAGATGCAGAGATATTTGTTTTTTTCCCACACAATATTACTTCCAACTGGCCGATTAGACCTCGTATACGATCTATCAACGCTGAAGAACTACCTCTATGGCTAGAACTGGATGGAAATAAACAGCAAGTTCTAAACAAACGTTTCAATCCCTTCAAAAGACAGAATTTTCAAGCAGGAGAAATGCGAGTGATTCGATTAAGTCTTACTGCAAAATTCAAACCCGGAACAAAGCTCAATCTTTATACTTATGCAAATTTGAAAGGTGGAAGGAAACGCTATTTACGATCTTTTCTTTTGACAAAATATGAATACGGGCCACAAAAACCCGCACTTTTTGATCGTTCCAAGAGTAACTTTACCACCGAGTATGGCTCCTGCGGTCTATACCGTGGAACATATATCCAATTGAAATCTTCCAAAAACGAGAATAGACTCTTTGCCGTTTCCATTTCTCGTTTTTCTAACAAGCTACGGCAACAAAAGAAACCGGATACTATAATCCGTTCACGCGGTTCAGGCATATTTCTTGGCAATCCTGCGTTTTGTGGTAAATCTAATTTAGAGTATCCTCTTACATTGGGAGGATCTTCCCTATATAGTTGGTACATGAAAGTATATGAAATTTTACCCAGTAAAAAGATTGGCCCTACTATTTATCTTAAATGGAAACCAAGAATGGGAAACTCTTTGCAATGGCTTCCTAAATAAGAAGTGGAAACAAATTACCAATGCCAACTGTTATTAAAGATACATTTTTATTCTTCTCACTATTTTTAGTGACTTCTCTGGTAGTAGGAATCGCTTACTCTACTACCAATAGCATTGCTAAACTGTGGTTCTCTGTTAGCATTTTTTTGATTTTCACTATTGTTTGGTTTAGCCAACGTAGACAAGCCAGTAGAATCAAATCCAGCGAAGGAATTGTGTATGCCACCTCTCTACTTTTCACCTTTGCCCTCTTGGTAATTTTCAGGGAAGCCATCTTTGGTAAAATACGCTATAGACCAGATTTTGTTACTTTCAGTTTTGCATTCTTTAGTATCATTTCTGTTATAAGCAACTCTCTAGGCGTTGCAGTATTCTTACCCCGTCATACAAACATCTATTGGTATCTCTTTGCCATCTCCTGTTTTTCTATTCTCTTTGGACTCTTCTGGCCTATGGGAATCATCCTTGTTTTCTCCATAGAAGGAGTTCGGTTTTTCCTAACATTACTAGTTATTTTTTATATTGGTTGGGTGGTTGGGATACAAAGAATTAGCAAAATACTAGCGGTACTATTCTCTTCTCTTTGGGGAATATTGCTAGGAGGAATCATAGGAATTGCACCAGGATTAGTTTTTGGAATGCTAGGAGCGATGGTCGGAGCGGTTATTGGTAGCATCGTCGGGGTAGTGATTGTGGGAAGAAAAGCGATCCAAGACGTAATGGGAGTCACCACAAAAGAATTTCTGAAAGGTATTGCCGAAGACATTTTTGGAACCATTGGACTGCAAATTTTCCTTTCTCTAGTCTTGTTGGTTATGGGACTGCTGGTAGGTTTGAATGCAGCTCTGTTCCGGGTAACTGGGTGACGTTCACAATATCATTCCAAATATCATCTGCAGATTGTATCTCGGGGCGCCAATTTCTGAAATAAGCACC
>JBCCIA010000256.1:0-8983 GCA_039028475.1 Spirochaetota bacterium
CTACTATATCGTACCTTCTTCTTTTCTAGTACGGTACAGTGTAAAATGAAAAAAGTAAATGAAAACTAGGAGTAAACAAATGAAAAACAATACCCATAAGAAAAAAAAGCCCTTACATGCCTTTGCCTATCTTTTTCTAATTCTTTCCGTATTTTTTACGGTAAGTTGTAAAAAGAAAAAGATTGCCTTTCCTCTATGGATGGCGGCTTTAATGGGAGAACAATCCTCTTCTTCCAGTAGTACTGACTCTAATTCAGAAACCTCTAGCAACCAAAGTACAGATTCTAATGGCGAAACACTACCATCGGCAACAAATTCTGTTTCTGACGATGGTTCTGATTCTAATGGTACTTCCAGTTCCCAACAAGAAGTTGCAACAAGTGGTCCGGTAGTTATCAATGGAACCTTACTGCCACAGATCAATGGTCTTCCTATATGTGCCGCCGGCCAATCTCCTGGCTCCCCTGCGAATTGTTCTGTAGAATCAGGTACAGCTTTGGATCTGACTCGTATCAAAGTAAAGTTAATCCGTAACAATGGTGGTGAAGAAGAAGTCATAGCGGAAACGTTTCTCAATGCTGATGGTAGCTACCAGTTTGATGTTGCTGATTTAGCAAATGGAGATTATAGAGTTCTGACAAATGCAGGTGATGGCCTGAACTATACTTACCAAGATTTTCAGTTCACTTATAATCCTACAGAATTAGTGAATGGTAAGAACCAGATCGATTTAGCTGATATGACTGCTGAAAGGTTGTATTATACTAGTGGTGCAGCTGTACTAACCGGAAATGTCAGAACTCCTGGTTTTTCTGGTGATGTAACAATTCCTACAGGCGCTTTATCTGGTGTGACCGTGAATTTGAAAGATAGTAATGGAACTGTCATTGCAACAAGTACCAGTGATGCAGATGGAACCTATGCATTTTGTTTTAACGATAGTGCCAGTTGTCCTACTTTGAATGGTGCAACTCCTTATTCTGTAAATGAATATTTAGCAAATGGAAAGTATACTGTTGAAGTGCTTGGTTCTTCTGCTGCGGCTCAACACGGTCGTACCTTCCAAGACGAAAGCTTTACGGAAAGGTTTTCCTTTTCAGGCAATGACCAAAATACAGCTACAAATCTTACCTTTCCAAATGCAAATCTGGATTGGAATGCAGCGACTAGTAGTTCCGCAACGGTCAACTTGACGGTAAACAATGCTGCAAATTCTGATACAACGACTTCTTATACAATCAAATTAAAAGACGCCAGTGGCAATGTTATTAAAGAAGTGACTCGAACCGGATCTGGTGCTGTTTCCTTAGCAACTTCAGATATGGCCGCAGGAGTTTATACAGTAGAGGTAAGTAGCGGCAATTCTATTACTTCCACCAGTTCGTTTAACTTTATCCCACATTCGGCGGGTGCAAATAAAACGATAGATATTGGCACTGTCAATGTAGTTCCTAAACCTTCTACTGTATTGGGTTCTTTACAGGGACCAGGCGGTTCTCCAAATCCAGTTCCAGGAGCAGTGATTAATTTTCGTCCTGCTAGTACACAAGCACCTTCTCGTTTGGCCTATTTAGCTTTGGCGACTGGTGATGAAGCTAAAACGGTTCGTTTGCGTAACCTAGCGAATCTTTGGTTGCGTGAAGCCTGTTCACAAGTAGCTGCTTGCCAAACAAATTGTGCTGCGGGTGGTTACCAAGTTTCTTGTGTTATCGCAAACCAAGGTACTGGACCAAGCTGGACGTATTCCACCTATGCCAATGCGGTCTATGAAGTCAATGGAACACAATTGAGTATGCAGGCAGTTGCAGGAACCTGGGAATACTACATCTCTGCACCTGGCTATGAAAATACCACTACTTCTACGATGGTTTTGAATGGGCAGGATATAACTGTACCCAGTATTACTATGACTCCTAGCGCCAAAAGATCACGTATCAAAGGCTCAGTCAGTGTATTGGATCGCTTGGTAGGTTCTTCTTCCTATACGGCACACAACAATTTTAGTGGCTTATTTGCGGTTATGCTAGGAAACACGGATAACTTTGGCAATCCAGTTGCCCATGTTACCACAACTGCTGCTGGAGCTTTTGAATTTGATGGGAATTCTAAAGTTGTATCTCTGGCAGGAGTTACAGACCTAAATGGCGATGGGCAAATCGATGATACCGATAGGGTACTGTATGCCACCTCTGCTTATGGTTCTGCTCCCACTCTTGCAAATGCAAATACCGTTTCTGGAGTTGGTGTAGGCAATTCAGTAGATGCAACCAATGGCTACTATAATTTTAAGCAGAGTTCTTACCAATTGATTCTAGCTGATCCACTGGGTCATGTGCTTACGACTCCAAAACAAGCGGATAATTCTGCTGTAGTGGGTTCTGACTATTCCAATGGCTCCAGAGTATTGGATTTGGCAGGCATCCAAGTATTGCACCAGTCTAGAAGACAGATTTCGGGAAGTATTACAGACGCTATTAGCACAGGTGCCGTTTCTGGTGCTACTGTAACTTTGGGTACAATGGTGAATGGATCTTTCCAAGCTACTGTAAGGCGGGATTGTACCGGTTCACAAGCAGCCAATAGCAATAGTTGTACCCCTAGCACGGTTAGAACTCCAGGCAGTGATCAAATCGTTCCTCCTGTAACAACAGATAGCAATGGGAACTATGTCCTCAAAAATATCAATCCTGGAGACTATGTAATTAAGGTATCTAAGAATGGTATCGATACCTATGTTCCAGTGACTGTTTCCTCTACAGGTGATAGTGTGGCGAATATCCAAGTGATTACCAGCAACGGAAGAGGAAACCTTACCGGAAATGTGAGAACTCCCAACTCTTCTGGTGCATTAGTCAATTTTACAGGCACGTATAGTTTAGAAATTGTCCATCCAAACTTTTCTACAAGACCGACTACGGGTGTACAGCCTGCATCCTTAGTAAGTGGCATGACAACTTTTTCCAATGTGCCAAACTACAATGTATTTAGCGTCAACGCAGGGAGCTGGAAGGTACGCTTTGTTTCTGCAGGTTATGTGACTGTAGAAGCAATGGTCAACATCCAAGCCGATGCAACGACAACATTAGATATCGTCGCTCTGGTTCCTGGCTACCAACCGCCAGCTACAGTTTCGGGTAGAGCTCTGAGTGCTCTAACAAACCAAGGCTTAGGTGGTCTTACCGTTCGCATACGTTCGGGAGTGAATGTAACCTCTGGTTCCTATGTTGGCGGGGCGGTTACTACGGGAAGCGATGGTTCCTATGCATTGCCTGATGTACCTGCCGGAAATTATACAATGGAAGTAAGTGGTTCGGGAGTGGCGACTACCTACCGCACAATAGTTTCTGCGGGACCAGATACTCCACCCAACCAAAACATTCTTGTTTCTCCAGTTCTCGGCGCAGATGAAGTGCGTGTCGTTTTATCTTGGGAAGCCAAACCCCGCGATCTAGATTCACACCTTGAGTTTGGTTCTGCCCGTCCACAACAAGTGGTATGGAACGACAAATGCCAATTGCCAGATACAAATAAACGTTCTCCTTCGGCCTGCTTAGGAACGGAAGACTTGACGTTGGACATAGACGTAGTCAATGGCTATGGACCGGAAACAGTTACCATGAAAGGTAGTATTTGGACGCAATCCAGACGTGGTTATAGTGTATTCAATTGGTCAAACGAGGCAACGATGGCTGTTTCTGGGGCTACTGTCAAGGTCTTCAAAAGCAGTGGTTTGGTTCGCTCTTATGCCGTGAGTTCTTCCCAAATTAGTCGTTGGTGGAGAATTTTTTGCTTGGATGCGAATAAGAATATCATTGATGTAGGACAAAGTGGTTGTAAAGCCTCTGATTTTTTTGATGCTTCTTACAATTAATACCATTTCACTTTCCTTATGCAAAAGCCTCTGGAAACAGGGGCTTTTTTTATTTGTCATGATTGTTAGGTACTGTAGAGTATGTACTTAATAAGACTGTTATAGAGATTTGCCGTTGTCTAATTTGTATCTACTTATAACCATTGGAATGGGTGCTGGTCTCATTGGTGTCTTAATCCACCAGTTTGGCGGTTCCCAAGAGGCTAGATTGGAAAGTATAGAGGCTGCACGGCAGAGGTTTCTTTTAGACTTTGCTGGCGAAACCATTCATCAGGTATGGTTGAGTCGTGACGCAAAAGTTGCCTTTTTAAAACTTGCTTCCTCTGCTAAAATCGGATTGGTATGTTCCTTGGGAGCAATGTATTACACCCGAATGGTTGCAAAACAAGACATAAAGAGCATACAAAGACTCGTAGATGGTTTCTACTTGGATCTATACGAAGTCTTTTTTCCTAAGATCCACTACTTCGCACAAGTGGATACACAAGAATACCAGGACTTGTTGCATTATTTACAAGACTATAAGGAGATTTACTGATGGATGTACCAAATTTTCCCGATGTAACGAAGTCTGCCGTCCCTTTCTTTGTTCTTGCGATGCTACTAGAGATTCTTAGCATTCGTTATCTAGAGAAGAAGGGCAAGTATGAAACCAGAGATACATTTGCCAGTTTGTCTATGGGAGTGGGGAGCATTGTTGCTGGGATTCTATTTGCCTTTGTCAAAGTAAATTTCTTTTTTTGGCTGTACCAATATAGAGTCTATACTTTTGGCTTCTCACCATTTATCATATTGCTGTGTTTTTGTTTAGACGACATGAGGTACTATTGGGCGCATCGTTTTGGCCATGAATACCGTTGGTTTTGGGCAAGTCACATAAACCACCATTCCAGCCAACACTATAATTTATCAACGGCTTTGCGACAGACCTGGACGGGTACATTTACTGGTTTGTTTGTTCTACAGGCTCCCCTTATCGTATTGGGTTTCCATCCCTATCTAGTCTTCTTTGTCGGTGGCCTGAACTTGCTCTACCAATTTTGGATACATACAGAGGCAATCGATAAGCTACCTTGGTGGTTTGAAGCTATTTTCAATACACCTTCGCACCACAGAGTGCACCATGCTAGCAACCCGCGTTACTTAGATAGCAACTATGCTGGTACTCTGATTGTATGGGATAAATTGTTTGGGACATTTGTTCCAGAAACGAAAAAAGATCTGCCTCGCTACGGGATCGTAAAAAACTTGGCAACCTTTCATCCTATAAAAATTGCTCTACATGAATACGTTGGGATTGGTAAAGATCTGTTGCAGTCTGGTCTTAGTTGGAAACAACGTTTTTATTATCTTTTTGCTACTCCAGGCTACAGTCATGATGCTAGTCGAAAGAATTCCAGTCAGCTCAAACGTGATTACCTAGATCTACACCCGGAAGAGGCTGACCAACCTGGTTTTTTAGGTAAGGTGTAAGTATGCCATAGAAGAAAACGTATGAAAAAGCCTCAACAATTCACTTTGTAGAGATCAACTGTTTCCTGTTTCCCACGTACACTCGTATTGGCAATTTGGCTCATGTGCAATTGTTTTATTAGTTTTTCTGGTAGTAATTTATAGGTAGTACCGCTGATGAGTAGAGAGCTATCGTAGTTTTTGGTCATACTTTCTATGCGAGAGGCTAAATTCACCGTATCGCCTATGACGGTATACTCTGTTTTGCGTTTGTTGCCAATATTACCCGCGATGACGACTCCGGTATGTAGTCCAATTCCAATACGGATGGCCGATTTGTTTTCCCTTTTGCGTTTGGCATTGAGTTCTATAAGTGAGTTTTGCATATCTAGAGCTGCTTTTAGAGCCTGCTCTGCGTGGTTTTCACTTCTTACGGGAACTCCAAAGGTTGCGAGTATGCCGTCTCCCATAAATTTATCGATGATGCCACCATGCTCGACAATGACATCTATCATCCGTTCCATATAGGAGTTTAAAAATTGTAAGACTTCTTCGGGAGACATTTTTTCTGACATGCTGGTAAAATTGCGGATGTCGGAGAACATAATAGTTGCCTCAAAGCGGTCTCCTCCCAATTTGACTCGACCATTTAAGATCTCTTCAGAAACCTCTTGGGTTAGGTATTGGCCAAACAATCCTTTTACCTTTTCCCGCTCTTCCAAACCAGTAAGCATTTGGTTGAAACCTTCTCCTAAATCACCGATTTCATCGTTGTTTTGCACAATGGCATAGTTATGGTAGTTACCGGTTCTAGAGGTTTCTTGCATCTTTTGTTGCAATGCGTATAGAGGCTTTATGATACTTGCAGTGGAGAAACGAATTAAAAACACAGCATAGATTAGAGAGATTACAATTCCGACGAATAGACCTGCGAGTAAGATAGGTGTGTCTACCATATTGACAAATAAAATCCCCGGTAGGTTGACTAAGCCGTTTTCACCACGCAACCATTCCAGTGCTACTTTCTCCAAACCGGCTTGGCCTATTGTTTGGAAATAGCTTCCGAGGAGTAGTTTGAGTTGCGGGTTGCCTAGTTGGTTTGCCTGTGGGTAGAAGGAAATAGAGGGTATTACAAAAAGAACTACCAGTGTCAGTGGAAAAAAGGTAGTAATAGTTACCACCAACCACAAACGGCTGCGCAAACTAATGTCGCGTAAAACAGGTAGTTTTTTGCGTAGCTCTTCAGGAGTAAATACATGTTCTAGGTAGATATGTTGGACCCGGTATTTTTGCCAAGAGTAGAGCATAACTCCCGTCATGATAGAGGAAAAAACCTCTAAACCCATTCCTTGCAAGGCGATTCTTTGCAGAGAAGGGCTACCCAATTTGGCATAGAGGGTAATTCCGCTGAAAAGGATGATGAAAAAAAGGCATGTACTAGGAATGCAACCCACGACCAGAGAGGAGTAGACTAATCTTTGTTTGCAGCGTTGGCGTAGTCTTTCCGGGATATTTTTCTGTTTGCGTTTTCTATAAAAGAAGCGGTAGAGCGGTAGATGAAACCATACCAGGATAAAAAGTGCTGATAGGCTGATAATGGCATTTCCTATATCCAATGAGATTTCGGTCGCTTTGTTGATGCGCTTTTTTATATCAAAAAATTGATCAAACTTTTCACTGACTTTTTTTTGTTGTTCTGGGGAAAGTTCTTCGCCGGCTTGTTCTGCCTCCTGGTGGATCTCGACGATTTCTTTGAAGGCCTTTGGGTTTTGTGCAATTAGAATCTGTGGTAGTTCGCGAAAGAAGGAAAAACCGATAATGACTGAGTTTAAAAAACTGTAAATCAAAGCTCCCGTAAAAAGCACTAAAAAGATAGAAAAGAAGGGGGTCTGATTTTTAGCCATGTGCGTTTCAGGTATAGACTTGCTACAATCTTTGTCCAATAGATTTTTTTCTTGTAAGCCTAGGCTTGTTGCTACTTGCTGAGTTAGCAACAACTCATTGTGTTTTTCTGGCAAGAAGGAGTTTATGAAGAAAGCCTATTATTTCGCATGTTTTTTAGGTTCGTGCGCGTATACTATCCCGTTTTTTTTGCTTAGCTTGTACCTGATCCAGTTCTACAACCCTCCGGCTCACGAAACCATTCCGCAGTTTTTGCCCAAAGAGGCATGGTTTGGCATTAGTATACTTTCTTTACTGATTGTTGTAAGTCGTGTCTTTGATGTTTTTTTCGACCCTTGGATTGCTGGTAGGAGTGATTCTTTGCAGAGCCGCTGGGGGCGGCGTATGCCTTTTCTCTTTGTTTTTGCCTTACCGGCTACTGTTGCTACCTTGTTTTTATTTATGCCACCGCAAAAGGAAATGTCTTGGTGGAATGCCCTTTGGGTCTTGGCTTTTTTTCTATTGGCAGTGAGTAGTTTTAGTGCCTACGTAACTCCTTTCCTTGCACACATCAGCACTCTTGGAAATAGTGAAAAGGAGCGTTTGAATGTTTCCTTGTTGCAAGGACTTGGTGAATCGTTTGGTGTCATTCTCGCGGGTCAGGCTCCTCTGTTGTGGGGAATGTTCCAAGAGAGTGGTATGGACCTACTTGCCGCCCGCCAATACGCGTTTTTGTGTTTGCTGTGTTTTGCCTGTATTTGTTTGTACATTCCTATTTTTATTCTATACCCCAGCGATACCAGCCAGGCCGTTGCTCCACAACCCATGCGTAAGAGCCTGCACCTACTGCTGCAAAACAAGGCTTATATGATGTTTCTCTTGGCTTACTTTTTATTCATCATTGGTGTGGAGATGGTACAGGCTGGTGGGTATTACTATATCACTGTTTTGTTACAGATGCCTGCGGAACAATTATCCTACTATTTAGCTTTGATGGTGCCTGCTTCTATCACTGCGGCCCCTCTTGCGAGTAAATACGCCGGAAAGTGGGGCAAGAAACAGGTCGTTACCCTAATTTTTTTCGTGTTTGCCTTTGTTTTACTGGCGGCTAGCAATTTAGGAAACTACTCTGTTTCTCCACAAATACAAGCCATCGTCCTCTTTACCAGTGGTGGTTTTATTTTGGGTGGAATTTCCGCATTGGTCCTCGCGATCATTGGTGATGCTGTGGTGCACTCTCGTTCCACCAGCACGGAAGAAATTCCAGAGGCTTTGTTCATTGCTGCGAAAAACTTTTGTTATAAAATGGGAATTACATTGGGTGCGGCTTTGCTCGCGTCTTTGCTGTTGCTTGGAAAAGATAGGGGGGATGACTTTGGAATTCGCGCCAGTTGTCTTGTCGGCGGATTTTTGTCTCTGTTGGCTTTTATTATTTTTACCAAGTACTATCCTAAGGAGAGGTGAACAGAGATGGAAACGCTTTTTTACTGGAATTATCTCACTCTAGCAAAAAAACGTTTTAGCCTAGGCTCTGGGATTTCAGTGATTTTAGCAATTATCTCCAGTGTAAAGCCTTCTCGTCTCATTTTCAAAGCTGTTTGTAGCTGGTTTCTCCGGTTTTGACGTCTTTTTACACGTATCTCTACTTTTTTCTCCCTTCGTTTTACTTCTTCCAGCTTAATCAGTCCCATTTCTTGTGCGATTTCTTGGACTCTTTCTTCAATGGCTGTCATGTTTACTCCTAGGCGTTTGGCAATTTTTAGCAGTCTTTTGGGATAC
>JBCCIA010000257.1:0-8973 GCA_039028475.1 Spirochaetota bacterium
GCTATTTTTTCAAAGGAAGCTATGGCAACTTTCTCATCGGATGCCCCCAGATCAATCCTGAAGTCATGAACTTGGCAAAGTCTTTTGGAGGAGTGTTTCGCGTCATCCCCTGGACAGAAGAATTCCAACAAAGAGAGAAACGCATTTTCGATATCTTTGGAGCTTATTTTATTGTCTCACAAGAGAGAACCGGTTCTGGTTCCAACAGCCCCGTTCCTACCGTTCCGGCAAAACAATCACCCATCGTTGGTGTGAAATTTCTAAGCTTCGACACAAAGCAGAGCGAGAATGTTTTTACAATCGAATGGGAAGGGCAGATCTTTACGAATGCGGAATCAGCAGCAACTGAAGTAGATATGCAACTGAATAAACACCAGGGAGTTCTCTCCAAAAAACAGACGAATTCTTTCTCAGCCTTTACACTCCACAAACAAATGAAAGAGATAAACCCATCGCTCGTTTTGGCTTCCCATGATACATTGGATACAATAATTGTTTTTGATGATATAGAGTTTGAAAAAAATGATTATGAAGTCATTTCACCAAAACAAAGGATGCAATTGAGATCAGTACTAAAAATATTAGGATTCCAACAAATTACAGGCAACTGCTTTGAACACGAAAAGGAAGGTACCAAGATAAACCTTACCAAACCTCAAGGGTCAAGAGCCGGTGCGATGCTCAAACACATAGAAGCATATGGATTAAATATAGTTACTGCAACACAGGGTGCTTATTTGATTGCCAACTCTGGTAAATTAACCAGGGAAGAAAAATCCAGGGATCTCTTAAACCTACTCTCCAACATTCCAGTGAATTTAAAAAAGCTAAAATCTATAGAAATACCCGCAGATTGGCAGGAAGAATCATGGATGGCATTGCTAGCCGAAATGGCAAAGACTCAGAAAAAGACTATAGAACATTACAGTCGCAACGAAATCAATGGTATGAACGGACATTCGGCAGTGAGAGGAGTATTTGATCTGGTACATTCCCATAGAAATGATCTTTCTCAGATTTAATTTCTAGATTTTTCCAACAACAAATTAAAAGATTCCAAAAGTCGATCTTTGTATTTTTCCTCAATTTGAAACCTCTCACTATCCTGCTTGAATGTAGTATTTTTATCTTGCTCTTTTCTGGCTACATGTGTGGGAAAGTGTTTGATCTCTTCATACATTTGGAAGATACTCTCGTTCTCATGAGTCTCACTCGCACCTTTTGCATCTAATAAGTTTTTAACTCTAAGAACCGCTTCACTCAAACCGCATTGATCCTGGACAGTAGCAAGTGCTATGACCCGAATGCTTTCTTCAATGTAATCCAATCTCTCCTGCTCCTGCTGCTCCCTTTCTTTCTTTTGCGATTTGATGCGGTTCCCTAAAACCACAAGATAAACACCTAAGACAAGTACGATACCAGCAAGCAAACTAAAAACTAAGACGCTATTTTGAGTTAAAAAATTCATATGCTTCTTGTGCGAGATTAGAGTTTGAAATCCCACTACCAAGGTCTAAAAAAGCAAGGGTCTGTCAAGAATTACTATTCCTTTACAAAACCTTGGATAATCCAACAAACTGCCCTTTTACGCGGACAAAGGTTATGCATTTTTATACAGACTGTAACAAACAACAAAGCGTTAAAAATGTCTTAAAAACCTGTTGAAACATATTTAAATATTTGACACCTTTGGTAAGAAGGATATAAATAAGAAAGTAGATTTAACTAAGAGCAATTTGGTAAAAAGTTTTTATACTTTTGTCCAATGTTCTTTTCCTATCTGGGTCATAGTATATTGCATTAGAGGTTAAGATAGATAAAAAGTAATGAAAATAATAATTCTTATCGTCTTCTTTTCATTCTCTTGTACAGGAAAATTAGAATTCAACAATCTTTTTGAAGTCACACCTGGACTTTTCCTACATTACCTCTGGTTGCAAGAAGATAGGACACCCCCAGAAGTAAATTACACAACACCTTACAATTATGAAACAAATATCTCCCGAAATCGCTCTTTTCTTGCTGTTTATGATGAACCCCTCCTTTCTACCTCTGTCAAAGAGAATACATTAAAGCTTTATGATGCCAGTGGAAATGAAGTGCAAGGTACGGTCAGCATTTCTGAAAATACTTTAACGTTTACACCTGCAGAATACTATACAGCAAATACACAATATACGATCCAGTTTCAAAACCTTGTAGAGGATTTGTCTGGAAATGCACAGATAAATCCTACAGAAAAGACAATTTTCTTTACCACGAACAATGATATTGATACGGAAGCCCCCTCTCTCAAAAGCAGTTCTCCCGTTGAAGACTCAACCGATGCGGTTTTAAATACTAGCATACAATTGGTATTTAATGAAGACTTATCCCCGGAGAGCGTGGACAATGAAACTGTTATCTTACAACAGGGAGACACTATTTTACAAACGCAGTTAGAGTTTCTAGGCAATGTGGTTCAATTAAAACCTTCGACAGAGTTCAACTCTTTTACTACTTATACTGTTACAATTAAATCTACAATCCAGGATCTCTCAGGCAACAACTTTGGCACAGATAAAGTTTTCCAATTTACTACTCTTGATACATCCGACAGAACCGCCCCTACTATCGAAACGATAGTGCCGGCTAACAACTCAACAGAAATTTCCAATAATAGTTTTATCACTAGCAACTTTTCCGAAGCAATTGATATGACTTCTGTCAATTCTAAGTCTTTTTACATTGAGGAAATTGATGACAATGGCAATGCTACAAAGGTTTCCGGTAACATCACAGGGGAAGCAAAAACTATACTTTTTCGTGTAGATGAGAGCTTTTTAAGTGAAACAAAACACCGGGTAACTCTTCTCGGGACAATACGTGATCTCGCGGGCAACCTGCTTGGCGAAAACAAAGTGTATACTTTTACCACCGGTGAAAATACTTCTGCTCCTCCTTTTTCGATTGGAGGCATTGTTAGTGGGCTCGATGGTACTCTTGTGTTACAGAATAATTCAGGTGATGATTTAACATTGACAACAGCAGGAAAATTCCAATTTTCCTATGAACTCTCTTATAATGATAGTTATAGTGTAACGATAAAGTCCTCTCCCTCCAGTCAAATTTGTAGTGTTACAAAGGGAAGTGGTTCCGCGATTGCGGATGTAGATAATATTTCTATTGATTGCTCTTATAGACCGGGGGAAGAAGTTCAGTCTTTTACAGACAATGGTGATGGCACGATAACGGACAATAATACCAGCCTTGTCTGGATGAAATGCAGTATGAGTGGAGTTTCAGGCACCCCACTATCAGGGGACTGTAGCTATACCAATGCCCCCGGGACAACAGCGAATGATGTAGGAGAATATCAATATTGTAACGAAGATGATAATGATTGCAATGGGGGAGTGAATGATGGAACTTATGGAGTCTTCACCGGCAATGCCAGTGCCTCAACCGCAACAGCATGGAAAGCCTGCAATGATGCCAATAGTATTCCCTTTGCCGGAAGAACAAATTGGCGAGTTCCTACATCAGTTGAACTTCTTAGTATAGTTGACAACTCACAAGAAAATCCAGCAATCAATCAAACTTTTTTCCCAAACACATTATCTAAGCACTATAGGACCTCTACTGCTGTATTTGATGATAGTACTATCGCCTCGGTCATCTTTTTCAATTATGGCTGGTTAGTCAATATTGATCTTATTCCCAAGGATTCTTCGAGCACGGCGGGTAGCTTTAGTGTGTATGTTCGCTGTGTATCCGGGCCGTGATTTAAAGGGCTAATTACATATGTTATAAGTGTTTAAGGGTTTCTAAATTATGAAAATGATATTGCTTTTGACTTTTCTTCTTACTTCCTGTACAGGGAAATTAGATTTGAATAATATATTTGAACCTGCACCCGGGCTTTTCCTGCATTCCCTCTGGTTACAGAGAGATAAAGATCCTCCCGAGGTAAACTATACCACGCCGTACAATAAAGAAACCAATATATCTCGTAATCGCTCTATTCTTGTCATCTATGATGAGGAACTTCTTTCTACTTCGGTTAGTGGTACTGCATTGAAAGTCTATGATGCCAGCGGAAATGAGATGCAAGGGACAGTCAGTATTTCCCAAAATACTCTAAAGTTTACACCTTCTGCATACTATGCTGCAAATACAAAATACGAAATAAGATTTAAAAACCTTGTTCAGGATTTGTCTGGAAATTCACAGCTAAACCCTACAGAAGAGACAATTTACTTTACCACGAATAATAATATTGATACAGAAGCTCCTACTCTCAATACCAGCACTCCAGCTGAATCCTCATCAGATGTGGTTTTAAATACCAGTTTGCAGTTGGTGTTCAGTGAAGACTTATCCCCTGAGACAGTGAATGATGAAACGATTATCTTGCAACAGGGAGACATTATTTTAGAAAAACAGTTGGAATTTATCGGCAATGTAGTACAAATCAAACCTTTGCAACAATTTAGCTCTTTTACCACTTATACTGCGAATTTGAAATCTACAATACAGGATCTATCAGGCAATAGCTTTGGCACAGATAAAATTTTCCATTTTACAACTCTTGATACAGCCGACAGGATTGCTCCAAATATAGAAACTATAGTACCGGCTGACAACTCGACAGAAATTTCCAACAATAGTTTTATCACTATCAATTTTTCGGAAACAATTGATATAACTTCTGTACATTCTAAGTCTTTCTACATCGAAGAGTTAGATGACAAGGGAAATGCAAAAAAAGTTTCTGGCAATGTAACAGGAGAAGCTGCAACAATTCTCTTTCGAGTAAAAAACAGTTTTCGAAGTGGAACCAAGCATCGAATACATCTTCTTTCTACGGTAAGTGACCTTGCTGGCAACCAAATGGGAGAAGATAAAGTTTATACCTATACCACCGGTCAAAATATATCTACTCCTCCTTTTTCGATTGGAGGCATCGTGACTGGACTCGATGGTACCCTTGTATTGCAAAATAATTTAAATGACGATTTAACATTGACAACAACCGGAGAATTCCAATTTTCTTATGAATTATCTTATAATTCTAGTTATAGTGTAACAATCAAATCCTCTCCTTCCAGTCAAATCTGTAGCATTACCAAGGAAAGTGGTTCTGCTACCGCTGATGTAAGTGATATTTCTATTGACTGTTCTTACCGGCCAGGGCAGGATGTTCGGTCCTTTACAGATAATGGTGATAATACTATAACCGACAATAATACTGATCTTGTCTGGATGAAATGCAGTATAAGTGGAGTTTCAGGAACCCCGTTGACAGGGGACTGTAGCTATACCAATGCTCCCGGGACAACAGTGAATGATTTAGGAAGCTTTCTATTTTGTAATGAGATTGATAATGATTGTAATGGTGGAGTGAACGGGGGAACATATGGAGAATTTACCGGCAATGCAAATGCCTCTACAGCCACAGCATGGAAGGCCTGCAACGATGCTAATAGTATTCCCTTTGCAGGGAGAACAAATTGGAGAGTTCCTACAAGAGATGAACTTCGCAGTATAATTGATTACTCTCAATCAGAGCCTGCTATTGATCAAACATATTTTCCCAATACAATCTCTGCACATGGAGGTTGGGATGGTGAAAGTACTTATTGGAGTTCTACTTCTTCCTCCTCCACTGCTGCATGGTATCAAGGATTAAAGGTTGGAAGTGTCGGTGTAGCATCCAAGCTTAGAGATTACTATGTTCGGTGTGTGTCAGGTCCGTAATTCGATACGCTTCGCTACTCACCACAAGTAATTAGACAAGCTCATTATATTACACTACAGCATACAAAAACAAAAGCAATATATCTCGCAATCGATCCTTTCTAGTTTTTTATAAGGAAACCCTCAATCGAATTTAGGCTCCTTTAACCATTACAGAGTGTCCAAAAACCTGTCTATGCCTATGCTGCAAGAGCCTGTCTAAAGGCTCTATTATACAGTGATTGGTAAACCGACAGGGAATAGAATAAGCACTATTTTGAGCTTTTACCGATAATTAGCAACCAGTAATAGCACATAAATTGGCACAATCTGACACATTACACGCATTGGTACAATCTATATAGACATCAGTTACATTGGCATTATTGACTGTACCACTGCCATTGCTAATTGTACACCCGCCCCCCAAAAAATATCTATTACTGCCTTTCACGCTTATTGAGTAGGTTCCACCGTTCCCTACAGTTGTTGGAAAAGTAAAACTCGTAAGGTTATTCGCAAAAGGAGTCGGAGTAGGTATCCCACTACCGCTAATGGTAAAGTCATCACCTGAATTATTCTGTATCACAAGATCATGTCCGGGTATTAAGAATTTTATAGTACCACTTACCGTATATGCATCCTGGCAACTCACACTGACATCGGTTATATTAGCACTAGCAGTCCCACTGCCATTGCTGACTGTACAGAACTGAGAGTTTGGCTGGTTTTTCACGCTTACCGCGTAAGCTCCACCACTCGTTATGGCTGTTGCAAAAGCAAAGCTCGTTGCACCACTGCTAATGCTAAGGTCATCACCTACATTGTTCTGCAAAACAAGACCAGATGCGGATAACCCACTTATGCTACCACTTACCGTATATGTGGTTTGACAACTCACACTGACACCAGTCACATCGGCACTCACCGTCCCACTGCCACTACTGACTGTACAGAACAGAGAGTTTGGCTGGTTTTTCACACTTACATCGTAAGCTCCACCGTTCGTTATCGCTGTTGCAAAAGCAAAGCTCGTTGCACTACTGCTAATGCTAAGGTCATCACCTGAGTTGTTCTGTAAGACAAGACCAGATGCAGATAGCCCACTTATACTACCACCTACCGTATAGGCATTTTGACAACTCACACTCACACCAGTCACATCGGCACTCACGGTTCCACTGCCACTGCTGACTGTACAGACCTGAGAGTTTGGCTGGGTTTTCACGCTTACCGCGTAGGCTCCACCATTTGTTATGGCCGTTACAAAAGTAAAGCTCGTTGCACTACTGCTAATAGAAAGATCATCACCTGAGTTGTTCTGTAGGACAAGACCAGATGCGGATAGCCCACTTATACTACCACCTACCGTGTATGCATTTTGGCAACTCACACTCACACCAGTTACATCGGCACTCACGGTTCCGCTGCCACTGCTCACTGTACAGACCTGAGAGTTTGGCTGGGTTTTTACACTCACCGCATAAGCTCCACCATTCGTTATGGCTGTTGCAAAAGTAAAGCTCGTTGCACCACTGCTAATGCTAAGGTCATCACCTGAGTTGTTCTGTAGAACGAGACCAGATGCGGATAACCCACTTATGCTACCACTTACAGTGTATGCATCTTGGCAAGTCACACTGACATCGGTCACATTGTCACTAACAGTCCCACTGCCATTGCTGACTGTACAGACCTGAGAGTTTGGCTGGGTTTTTACGCTTACCGCATAGGCTCCACCGCTCGTTATGCCTGTTGCAAAAGCAAAGAACGTTCCATCACTGCTAATGCTAAGGTCATCAGCTGAGTTGTTCTGTAAAACAAGACCGGATGCAGATAAGCCACTGATACTACCACCTACCGTATATGTGGTTTCTGTAGTATCTGAACCACCACTTTCAGAGCTGCCACTACCGCTTGCAGAGCTATTACTACCGTTTGCAGAGCTATCACTGCCGCTTTCAGAACTATCGCCACTGGACTGTTGGTTGTCAAGACCAAGCAATGCTAAAGGTATAAGAGTGGAAAGATCTTGATCCTGATCTGTATCTCTAACATCGCAATTGCAAAATACGAACAATAAAATGTTTAAAATGACTACTAGTGTAAATTTTTTTTTCATATGATACCCCTTTGAAGAATGGAGAGTTCTGCTATTTTTCGCTTATTTTAAAACTCTTCTTTCTATTTCTTTTCACCATTTTGGTTTTTTCTTCTTTCAATAACAAGTTTTTTTATCTGGACAACTCTTTTGTTGCAAATAAATTTAACGTCCCTGTAAAAGCTGTCCCATCAAAAATGCTCCTAAAAAACATGACTACCTCATAATGGGCTTTTGCATCTTACCCTTTATCCAAGAATAAATATATTTTAAGATACGCAGTAAAGAATTATATTTTCCTAGCTAAAATAATTTTATGAAAAGGAATGAATAGAAGCTATTCGGGAACCAACTGCATCATAGTAGAATATTCAATTTAGAACAGGGTCTATACCTACAGACAAATTGATACGGTTGATGAATTTAGTGTAAAATCCGGTCATCCAGTGAAATTTATTGCAACTGCAATAAATTTTGTATCGAGATGCGAGACGCAGAGCAAATCTACTCTAACTGAACACGCAGAAGTAGGGTAAAGTTAAATACTCTAGTGTTTCTGCTACAAAAGAATGAGAAAGTCAAAGGTTTATAGAAAACCCACTGTGATATGTTTAAGTATTTGACTACCTCAGCCAGAACATATCAATGGTGTTCGGTAGATAGCGATGATTGCTATGGTGGAATTACCACTAACGAATTGGGAGAGGGAGGCTTTCTGAATGGAGCAACAAGTGAGGCTTACACATCGTGTAATAATTTGAATACCAGTCCGCTTGGTGGGTTTGCAGGCAAAACCAACTGGAGAGTTCCCACAAGATATGAGTTGGCGACTCTATTTGATGATTCCAGAACAACTCGACCTATTTTAATGTAACGTATTTTCCAGATACAATCGATTCCAATTATTGGACTTCTACTCCGTATTATAATACGGGTTTGACCACCATCAGGGCGTGGGGTGCCTATTTCTATCTAGGCAATATGAGCACCAAGCCCAGGAACGAGTCGCACTATGTTCGTTGTGTGTCGGGGCCGTGAGATGAAAATAATTCTTGCTTTTTCTTAACCAAGAGATTTAACCCAGTAATTAGTACATCTTCTCCTACTAGATCAAACGAAAGGGCTGTGTGTACAGCATTGCCAAATGGGTCAAA
>JBCCIA010000258.1:0-8955 GCA_039028475.1 Spirochaetota bacterium
AAAGATTGGGTAGCTACAATGCTTAGTGATACTGTAAATATAGAATTCTACGCCACGCGGGTTGTCTTCATCTTGGGTTCCGGTACAATATTAGCTTCCCTAACCCATATCATTCGCAAACTGATCTACCAATCGGTAGAATTAGAAGTTGCCAACAGCCAGTTGGGACGCTACTTCTCCCCTGCCGTTGCAGAAAAAATTGCCAAAGCGGATAACAAATTTCTCCAACCAGGAGGACAGATCCAAGAGGTGACCGTTCTGTTCACAGACATACGAAACTTCACCAGTATCAGTGAAAAATTAGCACCAGACGAAGTCTTACAAATGCTGTCTGCTTACCACGATCAAATGGTAGAAATTCTCTTCCAAAACCAAGGAACTTTGGATAAATTCATTGGCGATGCCATACTAGCAACGTTTGGTACCCCCCAATCAGACCCTCTCTCACCGCAAAAAGCGGTACAGGCTGCGATTGCCATGAATAAAGCCCTAGCAACTCTGAATCGAGAAAGAAAAGCTCGTGGTGAATTTGCCATAGAGCACGGCATCGGCATCCACACCGGTCCTGCACTGGTGGGAAATATTGGTAGTAAGAACAGACTCGAATACACTGTTATCGGTGATACAGTTAATATCGCCAATCGTATCGAATCTTCCTGCAAAATCCTAGGGCATAGCATTCTATTCTCCTCGCAAGTCCAAGAAAGAATTGCAAACACCGTTGCAACGCAAATCGTCGGGGAAGTAGAGTTGAAAGGCAAAAGCCAGAAAATACAATTGCATACCGTGCAAATAAAAAGTTAGTAAAAAAATTATTTCCAAAAATTACTTGCCATTTATAAAGGTACGGGTAAAGTGTTAAGTGGAGGAAAAAACATTTGTACATAAACATATTGTTTTTCGTTTTATACCTACTCAGTCTTGCATATACCATCCATACCAGCGGCAACCACTCCCATCCACAAATAGAATTTGCTTGGCAGCAACAGTCTCAAATTCTTAGCCAGAGCATCAGCAATCTATCGCATTGGCAGCTGCCCAAGGGGCAACAACTCTTTCCCGATCTATTTTTATTTTCACTGAGCCAATCCTTTTTCGAGCCAACACTTGCTAGACATTTTTACAATATCTGCCTACAACTTTGTCTTATATTTTCTCTCTATACATTGGCCAAAGTTAGTAAACACTCCAAACCATTCCTCTTCGCCATAACAATACCAACCTGCACAAGCATTCTATCGCAATCTAACCACGAAATCCTATACGTATTTTCACAATTTAGCATTAAGTATGCAGGAATTTTAATCAATACATTTCTATTCCTAGCCAGTACAATATACTTCATACGCAAAAAACAAGTAAAAAACTCTTACGTGTATTCCCTCTGCATACTGGTATTGGCCACAGCGAGTAGTGGGAGCAGCTTCTTTCTCGGGGCTTTTATACCCGCCATATACTTTTTAGCGAAAACAAAAGCAAAATACAAGCAAGAAAAATTCATCCAACCTATAGTTTTATTCTGCCTGGTAGCTATTATTGGCTACAAGGTGCATGCCGAAAACTCACAAGAAGATTTCGGCCTCTACCTATCACTACACTCTCTCATCACTTTTTGCAAAGAACTGTATCTGTTTATCCAGGAGTATACAACCATAGCCAGCCTATTCGCATTTATACTGGCAGTAAACATATACACCATTCGCCAAAGTCGTAAAATGAAATACGAGTATTTGGTATTGTTCTACACAAGCTGTGGACAAATCCTCTTAACGTTTTTACTGGTACTTTTATTTGGCTACAACGGCAAAGGGTTTCCTATAGAAAGCTCCTCTCTTCCCCTACTCAGTCTCCCTCTCGTATTGGGGTTCTTACTCGTCGAATTTCGTTTCAAACAGCAAGAGCTCTTAAAAAATTACTTCTATTTTATGATGATTGCGATCCTCTTTATCACGAACCAAGAAGGAACACAGCGTTCTCCACATAGTTTAGAAATTTACGGCCAGAGTCCAGCAAAAGAGAAACTACCAAAAACCGTTTTGCACATCAAATAAAAACTTTTACAAAGGATTTTACAATTAGCCGGTAAAATCCTTTACAGAAATAGCAAAAAAAAAATTAGTAAAATAAGTGGAATCCGCCAGCAATCTCTTACAAAGCTTCCAAGAAACTAGAGATGTAAGCCTCAGTTTGTTTGCCCCCCTCAGTGCAGAAGATACTTCTATCCAACCTATCGAAGATGTAAGCCCACCCAAATGGCATCTGGCTCATACTACTTGGTATTTTGAAACCTTCATTTTAGGAATGTTCTGTACTGATTACAAAACATACCACCCAGAGTACAACTATTTGTTCAATAGCTATTATGAATCTATTGGTGAACGCTACCTAAGAGCCCATAGAGGGAATCTATCCAGACCAACCTCTGAAGAAATCATCCAATACCGTAAAGAAATTGACAACAGAGTGCAGGACTTTTTCCAGAATACTGGATCAAAAAACCAAGAAGCACTTACTCTATTAGAATTAGGCATCCACCACGAACAACAACACCAAGAGCTTTTACTTACAGATACAAAATATATTTTAGGACATAATCCTCTTTTTCCAAAATACCAAAAAACACCACCCCTAAAAAAACCGCTACAAGCAATACCACTCAGCTATTTGGATGTTCCCGCAGGAATTTATGAAATCGGTCACAGGGACAGTGAAAAATTCTGCTTTGATAATGAAACAGGAAGACACAAACAATACCTACATGCTTTCCAAATAGCGAACCGCTTGGTAACAAACGAAGAATATTTGCAGTTTATAGAAACCGGTGGTTACAATAATTTTGAATATTGGCTTTCAGACGGAAGGGCATGGGTAGAAAAAAATAAAATCTACTGTCCGCTGTACTGGTTACAAGAAAACGGCAAATGGTACGAATACAAGTTAGAAGGACTACAGGAACTTGACCTTTCGTCTCCCGTTACCCATGTCAGCTACTATGAAGCCGATGCCTATGCCAGTTGGCAAAACTCCAGATTACCGACAGAATTTGAATGGGAAAGCGCAGCCAATATATATACCCCCAAGGCAGCAATAACAGGTAATTTTCTCGACAATGCATACATTCACCCACTACCGGCATCTTCCGAAAACTTACAATTTTTTGGAGATGTATGGGAGTGGACCAGTAGTTCTTATTTACCATATCCTTACTACAAAAGGAGAAAAGGAGCACTGGGAGAATACAATGGTAAATTTATGATAGACCAAATGGTACTACGCGGAGGCTCATGTGCAACACCCAAAAACCACATTAGAAACACCTATAGAAACTTCTTCCAAACAAACAAGCGATGGCAATTCACTGGAATCCGTCTCGCCAGACATACATAATGTAAATCATGAATTTTTACAAGATGTTGTGAAAGGACTAAACTCCCTACCAAAACAACTCTACTCTAAGTATTTTTATGATAGCGAAGGAGACAAGATCTTCCAAAAAATTATGGCTATGGAAGAATACTACCTCACCAATGCTGAATTTGAAATCCTGGATAGCTATAAGCAAGACTTCTTGCAACAGTTTTCTTCAGAACAGCAAGCATTTGACTTAATAGAATTTGGAGCGGGGGATGGCTATAAAACAAAACTACTATTGGAACACTTTACTTTAGCAAATGCTAACTTTAAATATATACCAATAGATATTTCTGGTAATATTCTACAGATACTGCATAAAAATGTAAAAGACGAGTTTCCCAACCTGAATATTGAACCCATTGAAGGGGAGTATTTCCAATCTTTAGAGATTCTACAGAAAAGTGACAGCAATAAAAAAGTAGTGCTGTTCTTAGGTGCAAATATTGGTAACTTTGACGATACGGAAATTGAAAAATTTATCAAGCATCTCGCAGATGATTTGCATACTGGTGATATGGTGCTTATCGGCTTTGACCTCAAGAAGAATCCTGAGTCCATATTGGAAGCCTATAATGATAAGAAGGGCATTACGAGAGACTTAAATCTAAACCTTCTCAAACGAATTAATAACAATTTGGGTGGCAATTTCGATATAAATTCCTTCCAGCACTTTCCTAGTTACAATCCTATCAATGGGGAAACAACTAGCTTTCTTGTGAGTACAAAAGAACAAGAAGTCTATTTAGAAAAAGCGGATGCTCACTTCCACTTCAAAGCCTGGGAGGCAATCCATATGGAAATTTCTAGAAAATTTGACATCGAAAGCATTGAAAGGTTTGCAGGGAAGGCTGGCTTTACAGTAGTGAAGAATTATTATGATAGCAAAGGCTTTTTTGTAGATTCTCTTTGGCAAAAGGCGTAAGACTTGGCAAACCCTAAACGTATAGGAAAGGTCTCTGAATCTCCTACGATCCCTTCTAATCGTAAAGCTACAGTAAAATTTGATGTAAGGGACCTTTACGAAGGGGTTATCCAGGAAAAACAGACGCAAACAAGCCAAAACCTTTCCTATGATGAGAAATTGCGCCAAGCCTATTTTTGGATAACCAATTATGCTATTATCAGCCCCTACTATGACATTGAATACAACTCTGGTCCTAAGCAAAGCTATACGATTGGTGACCTAAAGTCAGAAATCAGTTTGCCTTCCGGCCAGAGCTATTCCAGTTTCGTTTTGCTGCCTCTACTCAATTTAATTGTTCGCAGGAGATGCCTACTGATAGGTGGCCCTGGTCGCGGAAAAACAGCAAGTGCATTTTTGATGGGTATTTTGGCTGGATACAAACCTCGCGAAATCAAACGGGCCATCCAACACGGCCAACCACAAATGACTATATCAGACCTCCTGGGCAACCCCCTACCCTCTGATCTCATGCACGCAACGAGTATGGATTCGATCAAAATAGCCTGGCGCAAATGGCTACAAATGCGGGTAAAAATTATCGATGAGTACAACCGGATTCCGACACGGACACAATCGGCTTTACTTACTGTCCTTGCAGACAATTACGCTGAAATTTTGGATCAAATTTACGAATGCCCAGAAGCTGCCTGGTATTTGACAGCCAATGATGACGCTGGAGGGGGCACCTACCAAGTCATAGAAGCCTTACGCGACAGAATTGATATCGTAGTCAAAGCACTCCACTTCAACACACGTTTTATAAAAGACCTGCTCTTTCGTATTGAATCAGGTCTAAAACCTGAGCAAATGGTTCCTCCTGAAATTATCTTTACAGAAAAAGAAATCGATCAGATGAACCACGAAATCATGGAAATAGAAATACCACCAGAACTCATGAAACGAATTGAGTTCTTCGCCAGCCATTTTGAATTCCAAGAATACGGTGGAGAGCAAATAGAATACAAAACCAAGGATAGCATCAAGATATCTGGACTCGATTACAACTTATTGCAGGCAAATGAATCAGGCAAAGACAAGCTAAAAGATATAGGAGATCAAACACTCAACGGGTTATCCGTGCGAGCTTTGATGACTGCATTGGTATTTGTCAAAGCGATGGCTTATTTTCGTGGCAAGGATAAGGTAGATTTCGATGACATCCACAACATACTACCTTTCACTTTACATGACAAACTGGTGCAAAACTCCAACAGCCCCTTCTTTGAAAAAAGCAACCATATCATCTATAGAGTTGACAAAGTCAGCTGGATACGCAAACTATTTGAAATGTCCTGTTCGGAGTACGATAGATTGGGACTCGACAAAGATGATCCGGTAGAAACAATGGAAAGGGAATTTGCCAAAGGTTTAGATGGTTTGAATGTAAAGGAGGTTGACAAACGACTTACCAATATTGAAAAGACCCTAAAGTCGTGGAGCAAAGGAAGAAAACTCTACGGCCATCTCTTTGACGATATACTCAAGTTAAAGTATCTCCACCAAAGGTATAGCAACTATAAATCATGGCTACTAGCGAACAACAAAACCTTGTAACAGGATTCTTTGCCAAATTTCTCCAAGATAATCGTGAACAGTTAAACCAAAAATTTTTACTGGCCAGGCAGCAATATCCGCAGTTAGAAAGCGAAACTTTTTACCAGCATTTGCGGACGTTCATATACCCTTTGGCTAACGCTTCTGCAAAAAACTCTCCTAGCAAAGCACTTGAATTTGCTGAAAAAGGCTATTCCCTAATCCTATACCTACTTGGCAAAGAATTTATAGGTAACAATTGCAAGTCCTTCCAAGTAAAAAAAGCATGGGAACAGATCTTTGAACTGGGCAAACCCTATATCGAAAGGGAACCCTATGCTATCTGCAAAGCTCTTAGCAATGCGATCTTAAACCTACACTTCCAATACCAAAAGCCTTTGCAAGCATGGCTAGAGCTACTTGCAGCATACCCTAAAAATCGCACTTGGCAAGGCTTCCTAAACTTTGGTTTGGTTTCTTCTTGGCGTTGTGGACTGGCACATTACAGAGAATCCGCAGAAAATATTTTGCAACAATTGGATAAGGAAGAACTAGCAATTCTATTTTCTCTGTCTCCTAGCAAATTAGAAAAAGAGAGCTTTCTACAAGCTGTATTAGAAAAGCCTTGGTTGTCTCCTACAAAAATATGCCAAGGAAGAAGCAACTACAATTCACTTGCGATACAAACGGTAGGCGGCTTTAGCGGATACGGACAGGAGTTTTCCATACCTCCACAAATCTCTCTTGTAGAAGGGCATATCATAATTACCTCAGGAGCAAATGATTATAGGCTCTTTGCCGATAGGTACGGTACAATGCTAGTAAAAACGGATATCAATAGCATCTTACAGGAAGATACAAATTTAGTCGAGAATACCGTAGAGCACTACCGAATTGATAAAGAAGGGGAAATTACGTATAAAAACTTAAAAAAAAGGTTTCCTGAACTTGTGTCGTACCAAAATGCAATAGAATACCAAGAAACACTACTTATCACCCATCCAAACTCTTATTTTGTCTACCTTATCCACCCATCGTAAAATGAAAGACCAAGAACTGCAAAACATCTTACAATTGTACAAACTGGCATGGCCAAAGGCAATTGGGTTCTGGAGCAAATATACCAAAATCCAAGAGCCACAGTGGTGTGTGAGTATAGCGGAGGAAAAAAAAGAAGCCTTACACGATAGTTTTGCTATGATTCGTCTGACAGATCATAGGATTGTCATTAGCATCCGGCAAATCCAAGCCTTACAACTACACGAGTTTGCCCTACCCATTCTTGCCCACGAATTGGGACACCATGTCTACTGTCCAGGAGACCTGAACGATCATGCAAAGATGCTCGCAAGGGTACGACTAGCTTTAGATATGCAAAAAAATAAGGCTCCTTACATCGCCAACCTATACTCTGATCTTTTGATCAACTACAAACTACAAAGAGACTTTGGCCTAGACATTGCAGGCGTATATAGAAAAATAAAAATCAATAATCCAGACAAACTTTGGATTCTCTACATGCGTATCTATGAAATTCTTTTTTCTCTAACAACGGGTAGTTTGTCTGGCAAAAAAGATGCAAGTGTAGAAGCAGATGCCCAGTTAGGAAATCGCCTCATACGCAATTATGGAATCGACTGGCTCAAAGGTGCTGGTAGATTTGCGGCTCTTTGTTTGCCCTATCTCTTACAGGCTGAAGACAAAAAGAGTATGAAAGCTATCGCAGTATGGAATGATACGCGTGATGCAGGAAAAGGTTCGGAATGTCCAGATGGTTTGGTAGAATTTGATCCATCAGAAGAAAATGATTGCCGTCATCCAGCACTAGACTCTTTAGAAGATACAAACATAGATAGGCGGGGACTTGCAAACAACAAGAAACAAGCAGCGGAGAATACAGGTAATCAAGGACAATGTAGAGAACCATTTGAGTATGGAGAAATTCTGCGTGCGATGGGTATCACATTGTCTCGCGATGAAATGACTACCAGATACTACAAAGAACGAGCCATTCCCTACCTAATTCCCTTTCCAAGTATAGAAACTCCTATTTCTAGTGATCCCCTTCCAGAAGGTTTAGATGTTTGGGATATTAGCTCTCCTATAGAACACATCAATTGGTTTGAATCGATCATTCGGAGTCCTATCGTTATCCCTGGATATACCACTTTAGAGCAAGTCTATGGAAATACACAAGGGACAGCACCAGAAAAACAGCCTATTGATCTAGATATTTACATCGATTGTTCTGGCTCGATGCCAGATCCTTCACACTCTATATCCTACCTTGCTTTGGCTGGAACTATTATATGTTTATCAGCGCTGCGAACAGGTGCTAAAGTACAAGCAACTTTATGGAGCGGCAAAAAGCAATTCCAAACTACTGGTGGATTTATCCGCGACGAAACAGAAATCCTAAAAATAGTCACTGGATACATTGGGGGAGCAACAGCATTCCCGATCCATATCATGCGAGATACCTATGAAACTCGTAAGGCAAGCGATAGAAAGGTACACATCTTACAGATCTCAGATGACGGCATCACAACTATGTTTGACAAAGACGAGAACAATAACTCTGGTAGAGTCATTGCAGAAAACTCTTTAAAAACAGCTGGTGGTGGTGGGACATTCGTCCTAAATTTATGGTCGTCCAACTGGCAACAAAACCAAGACTTAGTAACTGCGAGTAAGATGGGATGGGAAATCTCTGTAATCCAAGATTGGCAAGACTTAGTAAAATTTGCAAAGGAATTTAGCAAACGCAAATACGGTGAGAAAAAATAAAAAACCCGACGAACGCCGGGTTTGTAAAGTGCCTATCAGTATCGAGGACTTCTACGCGGCCGACCATTCGCTTCTTTTGGTCTAGCTTCGTTTACTTTTAAGCTCCTACCCTTAACTTCTTTGTCATTCAAATTGGTAATAGCCTTTTGGGCTTCCTCTTGGTTTGACATTTCCACGCCCAATTCTTATGGACAGCAATCAGCAAGGTTAGCAGTGCACAGATTGTTGTACGAGACTTTCTCTTTTCAGATCTTACC
>JBCCIA010000259.1:0-8951 GCA_039028475.1 Spirochaetota bacterium
CAAAGCAATTTATCAAAATAAATTTCTAAATAATAGATATGGCATGTCAGTTAGCTATTCTTCCTTTAAGCAAGACGATCCGTATCTCATCCGACAAGACATAGGGGTCAATTTATCCAATTTAATTTATAAAGAAAAACCAACCCCCATAAAGAGATCTGATGGGAATATAAATTTTTATCGCTTTTTCAATTTTGGCAAAAGCACCATTGGAACTGGTCTAGGCGGTAGGTATATAGGTTCTTTTCGATCATCAGATACTTTGGTCAATTTTAACAGTTCGCATTTTAGAGAAGAAATGAGAACCTATGGTCCACAATTGTCTTTACTAGGAGTTTTACGGATAAACAATTTTTTGAGTACAAAGTTAGTTACAAATGCTTACACTACCTATGGAAGGTATGATTATGAATTAGCCAGTATTCGCAATTTTTACCCACAGAAAAGAACCTACAGCAGTAAATCAAAAGCCAACTTTGAGGGTGTTGAGGGTGACCTTTCTTTCAGTTTCCACCTAAATCCATCGATTTCCTTTTCCCTAGGTGCGGTTTGGAACCATGCCACGTTGCGAATCCTCAATTATGAACTCATCGATCACTATTCTTTGAATTATAATTCAAAAGTTCCAAGACTCTTTCCTGGTAGAGGCAAAGTAGACGATTTAAAGAGTATCTACTTTGGTATAAATGCCCATTTTTAAAAATTTCCTAGGACATACGTTTTATACCTTGCTTTCTCTAGCCTTTTTCCTCCTTGATAGGAATGTATGTCTAACTTCTTTTTCGTATGCTTTTTGCTTTTGATTTTGCCATACCAAGTCTTCAGCCAAGAGCAAGAACCTCCAGCCAAATGGTATATTCATACTTCTCTTGGCTATGGAACCTTACAAAGTCCGGTAAATATCAATTTAAGAGAGTTTTTTGCTCCCACAGACCTTGATTATGACAGAAATACCATCCAAGCACAAGGGTATTATGGCGATGTATCTTTAGAGTATTTTACCGAACCTGTTTCTTGGTTCTTTGGTGTTTCTATAAACCATATCATCTACGAAACGACTCTTGATAGGGAAATGAACTTGTTGCCCTTATTTTTTCTCTCGGAACAAGCCGATAGATTGCTTGCCGGAATTCTTACGCCTACACAAAACAGACTGATAGCAGAATACCTAGTAGAAACTTTCAACCAAAGCTATTCAACGACTGTCACTTTTCCCTATTTCCACTTTGGCGGCAAATACTATATCCACCTAAGCCAAGAATGGCAGGCATACTTCTACCTCGCCTTTGCAGCCAGCTATTTGCAGGCAGACATCTACGGACAAAAGATATTTGCAGGAACAGGCCTACGCTGGCAATTTTCGCCGGACAACTATCTATTCTACCAAATCGAAGGACAGAGCAACCGCTTTCGGGTAGGAGAAATTCGTTCACAAAATACTCCAGGTCTTTCCCAATTCATTGGCCTGAGTTTTCCACTTGTAAGACAATAAATCCATGAAGCAATTTAGCAAAAGACATGATAAATATCAGTTTGTTTTCAACAAAAACACTATAAAAACTATTGCTATTTATGATAGAATCTCTGATTGTGCTACTGGAAGGGGATTCAGAAGAGAAGTAAAGCCAGTGGCACCCTAGCTGCTGTGGGTAGCAAAGCAAGTCCTTCCTTTTTGATTTTCAACCCAATCTTTAGCCCAATAACTTGCTTCTCTTCTTTTTTTTTGCCAAACCCTATTTTTTTTACAAATTATTTTTACCTTGTAGCCTCTATTGTAAGAATGAGCATAGAAGACAAGGAGAGAGAATGCGCAGTATATTTCTCATTCTGATCGCAATTAGTTGTAGCCTAAAGCCAGTAAATGCCAAAGAGTGGAGCTTTGCCTTCTACAAGGGCCGTTACAGTCGTACCGATTTGCGTGAAATCGTATTCTTACAGAAAACCCAGTACATTGGCTCAAACGTAAATATTTTTGCCTTTTCCCAACCATTTTATGAACTCTGGGGAACACCTATCGAAGCAGAAGGACAGGTAGGCTGGCATACAGGTATCCAAAAGCATATGGAGCTCAACGGGCTGTTACTGGCGAGGTTTGGCAAAAAATCTGGCATGCCACTCAATTTTGCTGTAGGAGAAGGTTTGTCATTGGCAACCTACAATCCACTTTTAGAAAATCGCCGCAAAAGCTACCGTGATCTGGCTGTAGAGTCAGAATATTCCAATAAGTTTTTAAACTATCTTGCCTTCGAAGTAGAGGTATCTTTGGCTTCCATGATGCAAGCGGACATTCCCAGCCCTTTCTTTCGCATACACCACCGATCCGGTGTTTATGGATTGTTTTGCCCACCAACCTGCGGCTCTAATTTTGTAACCTATGGTATGCGCTGGAGATTCAATTGATCGCAATAATGACTAGTCAGGAATTTTGCTGTATTCTACCGTAAACTTGCCTTCGAAGCCATCTTCTTTGATTTCCAAGAGGAAGCAATTCGGGTTTTCCGAGCTAGTCTTGCAAACCTCTCCACCTGTTTTAGAAAACCCTTTGTTGTGCAATTTGAACAGCATTTCTTCGGGTTTGATTTGGATGTAGTACTGCTTGTTTAAAATCACCTCATCTGAGAAGCCCACCCCAAAAGTATCACGCTCGCTGATAAACAGGGATAAGCGAAATACCAAATCGCTTTCATTTTTCAAGATACGCGAAGAGTCTAAAAATCCAGTATAAATCAAATTGCTATCGCCAAAATCTTTGCCATGCACAGCAACCTTGGTCAAATTCACGTCTTCAAAAGGACCATAGCAGTTTTCTGCCTCACGCGATTGGTGGAAGAGTTCAAAGTCAATCGCCCTTGGCTTAAGAGAGACACCTAGGAAAAACTCACTTTTGCCGATCCAATCGTTGCCCATTTTGATCATTCCGCCCAAATAGCGAATTCGTAGCAAATAATCGCCAAAGAAAAAGCGTGAGGCAATTTCATAGATTTCGCGTGAACAGAGCAAAGAATTGGAATCAGCGTGCGATTTGTGGACAAAGGTAGAATAGGTACCATCCAAAAGAGCTGAGTTTTGCTTAACCAAACCATCACTTTTGTTGTATACCTTGCCACCATTGTTCTCATCTGCATAAAACTGTCCCAGAAGAGACTGCATATTGGAAGTAAAACTCTTATAATTTGTTCCCGCAACACAAAGTGTACGCTTTTTCAGACTTTCACTATAATTTTTATAACTCAGGGTTTCCTCGGCGTTATTCTGTGCTTTTGGACTAAAGACAGCCAGCTCTTTTAGGGAGGCAGGTAAAGTCATTTGATCGGGCAAGAGTTGGAATTTAAAACCCCGGTGCGGGGTAGAAAGGGTGATAAACTTATTTATAGTGCGATTGCGCTCATCCCAAGGGATGTTTTTTTGCAAAGCAGAGCGTACAAGCAAACCTCCGATAGAGTGGGCAATGATGTTTACCGCTGGAGCTTTGGTAACAGCGAGAATTATACGGATAAACTTGTAGAACTCTTCGCCGTAGGTGTCGATGCTACCAGAATTGTAGTCAAAATAGCGAAAAACCCAGATAGATTTCCACAGGACTTCTGGGTCAAAAGAATCGATTTGGTTCCAACGGAATAGCTCGGCTTGTTCAAAATGCAGAACTGTTCTGCCTTTGAAGAAACTTTCGTCAAACTCTTCTGCTGCTTGGCGTTTGGCAGTGTCTTCTTCGGAGAGAATTTCAAAGGGAGAAAAGTTTTGTGACTTGGAGTAGAATCCAATCACATTGGTAGCGTCTAAATATTGCTCTTCTTTGACTAGTTTAAGTACAAAGCCTTCATAAATATAGTCTGAGCCTTTTTGGTGATAGTTCACGGTTCCGATATTGAAACCTTGGTAAGCTAGATCCTTTTCCGAGTCCAGGCCCACAAAGCCTGGAACCAAAATTAACGGCAGTCTCTTACGGGAACCGTATTCACTGATCATGGAAAATCCTTATTTTTTAAGTTTGGCCTCCAAGAGTCCTTTTGCAATGACTCGTAAAGCCATTACTTCCTCTGCTCCTTCAAAAATAGAGAAAACGCGAGCATCGACAAAGAAACGCGATACTTCATACTCTTCAGCATAGCCCATACCACCATGAATTTGCATAGCTTCTCTGGCAACCCATTCAGAAATCTTAGAGGAATAAAATTTTACCAGGGTAGCTTCCATCTGTCCTTCACCCTTATCCATAAGAGTTGCTACGTAATTGGTGTACTGGCGAGACGCTTGGGTGATCATTGCCATACGGGCAAGCTTGTACTTGGTTAGGTTGTATTCGAAAATAGGTTTTTGGAAGACTTGTCTTTCGTTGGCATAGCGAAGAGCTGACTCAAAAGAAGCCTGCATCACACCATTGGCACGCGCTGCTGTTTGGATACGACCACCGGCAAAACCAGCCATTTGCATGTAAAAACCCTTGCCTCTACCGGCTTCTCCCCCCACTAAATTCTCATCAGGAACAAAGTAATCTTCAAAAGCTACTTCAAACGAGTGCATTCCACGATAACCAATAGTATCGATCGCACGTCCTTCAATACGCCCCCCACCCTCTTGCTTGTGCTCAAAGCTGTGCTCACGGGTGCTTGGTTTTTCGGCGAGTAAGATGGACATCCCTTTGTGACGTAGGGAAAGGTCAGATTCGGTGCGGCAGAGAACCATCAAAACATTTGCGAGACCGGCAAAGGTACACCAGGTTTTTACACCGTTGATCTTCCAGCCACCGTCTACTTTGGTCGCTGCAACGCTCATATTTGCCACGTCAGAACCATAGTTAGGCTCAGTTACGGCAACAGCAGCCATGGTATCACCTGTAGCTAAAGGATTGAGCCACTTCTCTTTTTGCTCATCGGTACCACCTACAAGTAGAGCTTTGGAAAGAATCTCTGGACGTGTGATAAGACTACCAGCAGCTCCCAAACTTCCACGGGAAAGCTCTTCTGTAACCACAAGCATACTCATATTGTCATGCCCATCGTTGGGCTGGAAACCACCGTACTGCTCTGGAATACTCAAACCAAAGGTACCCATTTCTTTCAAACCATCGATAATCTCTTCGGGAATGGTGAGATCCTTACGGTGCACATCTTCTGCTTTTGGATGTACAACTTCTTCGGCAAACTTTTGGAAGGTTTCGCGGAAGGCTTCGTGGTCTTCACTAAGACCATAGACACCGGCATGACCAATTTCATTAATTTTATCTATAATATCTTCGTATTTCTTGATTTCTGTGGAACTTGCAATAAATTCATTCACCTCGTCTGAGAAAAGCGCTGTAAGAACGTCTGCATGCGTTGTTTCGAATTCTACAGGTTTAGCTACCAGCTCGTTGCGGATATGAGCAAGTGTTTCTCCAGCAAAGGCAATTGCCATTTCTTTCTCGATATCACTAGTACCAAGAGAGTCATTCCAAGCATAGTCCACAAAGACTTCTGCAACTTTTTGCTCGGCGGTGATCCAGGAGAGTTGGTACCCAACATACTGGTTTTCATCCATCTTCGCAACGGAAACCCTACCATCTTTGCTGCACTTTTGTGCCAGGTTACCTGTTATCTCATCGAGTAAAGTAGCAGATGCCTTTAAACACTTATCTACCACTGTTCTGTCTAATGTTGCTGCCTGAGTAGTCATTGAACAAATCCTTACTATAAAATCTTACAAAATGTGGAACTAGAATAGTTCGACTGGCATATCTGTCATTTACTTTCTTGCCCAGTAGAGAAATTATAGCTTTTTTTTAGACTTTGTCTAATGTAATGTCTTAGCTGGTTGGAAACAATAAGCCGACTGTTGCAATACAATACTTTTTTCTAACTCCAACCAATTCGATTGCAGGAAAATAGATGGTTGAAAAAGCAAGGCATCTGCCAGAAATGGAAGGTTCATGGACGTGCATGAAGAAATTAGCAATGCTTTGCAAGAGAAACTCGCTGAATATATGGCAAGCTCTGCAAATGCAAAAAATCTCGAAGTACCACCAAAAATCTTCCAAGAAATGCAAGGGAGGTTTGTTTCTTATATGACCAATGAATCTCTGCAAATTAGCTTTCCAGTGAAAGAAACCTATGCCAACCCCATGCAAACCATGCAAGGGGGAATGATTGCTACGGCATTTGACTGTGCATTTGGAGCCCTTAGCTATTTACTGGTAGCACGTCCTAGTGCAACGCTGGGACTCAACACCAACTACATCCGTCCCATCCCCATTGGAGATACAATCCTAGTAGAGGCAAAATTGGTGGTCAGAGGATTCCATACCATGAATTTGTCCGGCGAATGTTACAATTCTAAAAAGAAACTTTTAGCGACAGCAACATCACATGTGTTACTCATAAACACCTAAATCCTGCTTTTACCAATTTCTTTTGTAGTTTTACTAGCAATCGTAATATCTATTGCCAGATTGCCGCTATTCTATGGACTTGGATAGATAGCAAGGAATATGTTTCTATGACTGACGATTCACCCACAAGGCATGCATTTGTGCAAGGTAAGTTGCAAATTTTGGATCCCAATGACTTTCAAGTCTGGCTTAGGTGCTACCATTCGCAGGGATGGCAAGGCATAATAGTAACTTCTGCGGAGGCAAGCATCGAATTGCCAGAGGGAGCCTACATCCATTCCATACAGTATGCACTAGCCTCCGATAAGCCATATGGATGGGCTCCGATTGGAAGCATTGCCATGCCTGACAACAGGTACTATGAAGTCGTAGTGCAAGCTGAATTTGGAGTTAAGATCGAAGTTATTGGCAATGAGCCAGGGGGAGATACCGTAACCATTCTCAACGACACTGGCCAAGGGCTTTGGTGGCGTTTAGGGTATAGCGACCAGCAAGGGTGGCGTGGCAGAAACATTTCGGCAGACGATAGTGAATATATTGAAGAATTGACTCCTGAAAAACCATACGATACCATTCGCTACCAAAAATACAACGAGGGGGAAGATAGTGAAGTTTTTGATCCACAGGCAGAATTTACCTTCCAAGCAGGAGATATGTTACAATTTTTACCTGCCGTCCGCCTGCGTCTGATCTCTAGTACATACGATGGCGTTCCCAAATGGAGCCCGGAAAATCCGTATGACGTTCTAATGGAAGAACTGGGGAATTCTCGTTTTTCTGACCAGGACTTTGACGCAAATGACACTGCCTGGGTAATGCAAGCGGATGAAGAATGTCGTGAAAAATACGCCTCTTGTCTCCCACAATTGGCATGGAAGCGTCCTGATGAGTTTATGGACGAACCACAACTCATAAGCAATAGCACATCCTTTGGGGATGTCATCCAAGGCGAGGTGGGGGATTGTTGGCTTTGCGGTGTCTTTGCCTCTCTTGCCAATGCAGAAGATGCAGTTGCCATTTTAGAAGATATGTTTACCCCACCTTTTTACAACCCACAGGGGCTGTATGTTGTGAAGTTATTTATCAACGAAGAGTTCCAATACATTTATATCGATGATAGGATTCCTATAAATACTGAAACAAATGTTCCTTGGAGTGTCACCTCTACAGATTCCAACGAGCTCTGGGCGATTCTGCTAGAGAAAGCCTTTGCCAAATGGGGCGGCTCATACAATGCACTACGCGGAGGTTTACAAAATGTGGTGGTTCCCATCGGTTCCTTACGTGCCAGCCAAGCTATTACAGGAGCTACACACGCGGAAGAAATCACCTTCTCAGAATTTGACGACAAAGAAGAAATTTGGCAATTGATTTGTGAGCAATCCTACGGGAGAATGGGAGAACGTTATACTATGACGTTAGGTGGAGGAAACGGAGAAAATGGAATTGTATCTGGACATGTATTTACCTTACTTGGTGGGCAAAATACCATCTTGCCAGAACGGCTTACATTTGATGACATTGCGGAAACTTCTGGCGAAGAGATAACAGGCCAAACTCCCGGAGAACAGCTCATGCAAACCGTAGATACCGGCGACGAGATACGCTTGGTGCAAGTTCGCAATCCTTGGGCCTCCTCCACCGAATGGACAGGGGTTTGGTCGGACTCCAACGTCCTATGGGACATCTATCCTGAAATGGAAGAGATGCTGGAACACCAATCAGCCGCCGATGGTACGTTCTGGATGCTCTTCGAGGACTTACTCCACCATTTCTCCTATATGATGACAGCAGGCCCGGTTTAGGTATATCGTCAACTCTACGTCGATTGAATTTTTATAAACCAAGTGCTTGTTTTAGCAACTCCTGTCCTCTCTCAGAGAAAGATAGGCTGCTAGCAAAACTATGAGCTTTTTCAGACATTTTTTTCCAAGTTTTTTGCAGTATCTTCACTATCTTTTCATCCTCGTGTTTTTTGATAAAGTCCTCAAACTCATACTTCAAAAATACAAGGCAGGCCACATCTTCTAAGGTCTGTGTGTTAGGATTAGAAGCCAGATTTTTTTTGTTCATACATTGTTGTACCTGCTCGATCGATTCTGCTGGATATTGCACTTGCTGTAAAATTTCCGCAATTCTCTTTTGGTGGAATTGGTTTAAAGTGGTACGCCACTTGAGATACCCTGCTTTTGTCATAGGAAATTCCGAGCGCGGGATTGTCCATCTTTCAATATGCTGTCCCCGGCAAGCGATTTGCACTACCTCTGTGGCCTCCGGAGCAAATTCTAACAATATTTCTGTCATTCTTTGTCCATAAAGCAACTCCTTAGCTACGCTCTCCTGACCAGCAGGAACCAGCCTAGGATCTTTTTGATTCGCGTCATCAATCAACTGGTAGATGTTTTCCATTTTCCTTTCCTATTTCATCTTAAATTCTATCAATATAGTTTCAGTAAAGCTACACAGCCATTGTATAAAAAAACTCTATCCATTAATATTTATTTTACGACATGACGTCTGGAGTTTTTACCCCAGGCTGTCCAGCCGGTAATTTTTTTATTACCTGTATGAATACATACTAACTTAC
>JBCCIA010000260.1:0-8907 GCA_039028475.1 Spirochaetota bacterium
AAAACCTATTACAATCAGTAGACAGGGATTTCTCTAATTTAATTAATAAATTTTTTACAAAAAGAAAAATAAATCAAGCAATTTCTTCAGATTTCAAAAAATCTTCTAAATCAGCTATTCCTTTGTGTGAGCCAATTTCATAGAATCGTTGGAAAACTTCATAGCCTAGTAGCTTTTTCTGCTGCGACAATTGCATATATACTTCTGCCAAATCAAACTTTGCCTCAGTAGTATCTGCAAAGCAGCTTTTGCGTAGGATGCCCAACCCCCAATCGATGTGATTCATCTCTTTGCGAGGGTTCATTTTGTCGTATAAAAGCAATTTTCCATTTTCAAAATGAACATTACTAGTATCAAAATTGCCTCCATTCTGGTAAACAGTCATCAAAGCCTGCATCTCAGGGTATACTTGCATTTTTTCAAGCACAGCTGCGTAAGAAACTTGCAGATATGAATCTCCATAGAGAACGAGAAATGGATCAGAAAGTAGAGGCAAGGCTTTCATGACAGCTCCACCTGTACCCAGTAATACCTTGCCGTCCATACTGTACTGAATCGATACACCCAAATTTGAGCCATCTCCTAACTCTTCACGGATTTGCTCCCCCTCATATCCTATGCAAAGCACTATATTGTGGAATCCCTCGCTTTGCAACAACTGCAATTGGTAATGGATAAAAGGTTTGCCTAAAATGGGCACTAAGGCTTTGGGAAATTTTTCCGTCAAAGGGCGCAAACGAGTCGCAAGACCACCAGCAAGAATTAAGACACTTGTATCCATCTCATTTCCTCTTTTTCAGTTCTTGGAAGCGAAATTTGAAGAGTGCAATCATCCACAGGATAGGATCTTTGAGTATACTGACTTTTTTGCCCTCTGAAAAAGAGCGTGAAGAATAATTCACCGGAATCTCCAATGGAAAATACTTTTTCCGTAAAAACTTGATCACAATTTCCCAATCGAAATCAAAGCGATTTGCTTCAAACTCAAGACCATAGATACAATCACGGCGAAATACTTTGTACATAGTAAATGGGTCCTTTAACTTAGAACCACAAAAAGAATTGATCATCCACGTAAAAACGATCTGACCAAAATTAAATATATCACTCATTAATTTTGCATCCGAAAAGTCACGCATTTTCCAATCCCCTGTATGGCGCGAACCTAATACAAACATTTTTTGGTAGTTTAAAATAGGAGCAATCAGTTGATCATAATCGTTTACATCGTATTCTAGATCCGCATCCTGGATCAAAATAATGCTTCCCGTAGACTCAGCAATGCCTTGTCTAACGGCGTGTCCTTTCCCCTTAGGTTTCGTTTCATAGATAATACGAATACCCTCTCTACCCTCATATTTTTGTACTTCTTCTTTGGTACCATCAGTAGAATTACTCTCTACAATGATAATTTCTTTATCCACACCTTCGATTTCTTTGGCAAGAACGAGTTCCATCAATTCGACAAATGTTGCTTTTTCATTGTATACAGGAATGACGATCGAAAGTTTTTCATTTGCCAGGGGTAAGTCTCTTTTGCGACAAACAACATTCATACGTGATGCAACTAAATCATGACTCAGTTTTCGGCGGAATAAAAAAGGAAATACTAAGTACAAAAATCTTGCCGGCATGCCTAGGTAGGAACGTTTCAGCTCTTTTAGAGAATCCTGCATTTCATCAAAATAAACCGGACTGTAGGGCGAGAAATTGTCAATTTCATAAAAACCAGATTTTAGGAGAAATAACTCAATATTCTGTGAATCAAAATAATACTTGCTCTCTTTGTGAAATAATTTCCACTTTTTTCGCGAAACACGAGCACTCCAACTTCCCAAATCGGGAAGCACCAAATGCAACACTCCTCCCTCACTCAGTAGAGAGTGGATTTGTTGGATGAGAAGAAACGGGTCCTGCTGCTCTTCCGTAATATTGTATATAGTAATGATATCATACTTGCCAAACAAAGAGGCTTGGATGTTAGAGAGCTTGGTGTTATGAACTTTTACACCCTCTAAGGAAGACTGGTGCTTAGCAATCAATTGTTGGTCACTTTCCAAGAGGGTTACTTGGTAATTGCGACTAACCGCCTCACGGATAAATTGCGGGTTCTCCAGTCCAATCTCTAATATTTTTTTTCCTTGGTCAGGAGCATACTCGTTGTACTCCTTCATATAAGCTTTTGCAAGACCTTCGTTCAAATTCTGCCAATACGCTTCCGGCTTCGCATCAGGTTCTTTAGTAAGAGGAAGCTCTTTGCTACCAGTAGAGATAGATTTTAATACCATCAGACCGCAATCGGTGCACTGGTAAATGTTTGCTTGAGAAATTCTAAATTTGTATATGATTGAACTGCTATTGCAGAGCTTACAGGGTTCCACTTGCATACTGGCTTTCCTAAAATAATACAGAGCTTAGGACAGCATATTCTCGAAATCCTTTCTTGCCAATGCAAAAATATTTCACATGCTTAGCGGGTATCTGCAAGCAAGCGAGGGTACCAAACACAGCATAATATATATTGTGTTTGGTGTATTGTGCTCTAGCTACAACCTGTAGTTGCTCCACAAGAGTTGCATTTTAAACAAGAACCGTTGCGAACCATTTGAAAAGAACCACATTCTGGGCAAGAATCTCCGGTAAAACCTTTGATAATAGCTTCTTCCCTGACTTGTAACATAACATTGCCATTACCATTCGCTTTCGAAGGTCTTGGTTTCTCGGCTGGTTTGGTAAGAACATCTGACATAGAAATTGGCTTAGTCTCGTATTCTGGTCTTGGCTCTGGGGAGGTAGACACTTTTTGCTTTTCTGGTTCGTCTAAATTACGATCCGAACCTTTTCCTACTTCATCACCACGTAAATCTTCTGGCATAACTTGTCCCAATTCATTTCGTCCTAGGTAAGTGATTGCCAACTCGCGGAAAATATAGTCAATCACAGAGGTACACATCTTTATGTGCTGGTTGCCACTCACCATGCCATTTGGTTCAAACTTGAAGAAGGTAAAGGCTTCCACAAATTCTTCTAAAGGAACACCATGCTGCAACCCCAAAGAGACAGAAATAGCAAATGCATTCATCAAACTTCTAAAAGCGGCGCCTTCTTTGTGCATATCAACAAAAATTTCACCAATTTGTCCATCCTCATACTCACCTGTCCGCAGGTAAACTTTGTGGCCACCAACCATTGCTTTTTGCGTGTAACCCGCTCGACGATTGGGGAGCTTTCTACGACTGGTAACATACTTATATACAACTTGTTCGGCTGTTTTTAATGTCTTATCAACTGTTAGGATAGGTTCCTCTGCGTCATCGACATCTAAAAGGTCAGAAGTGGAATTCAAGGGTTGAGATAATTTAGAACTATCACGGTACAAAGCGTTAGCTTTCAACATCATCTTCCAAGATTTCCAATAGGCATCTTTGACATCGTCAATACTTGCTTCTTCTGGCAAATTGATGGTCTTGGAAATCGCACCACTGAGGAATGGCTGAGCTGCAGCCATCATATGAATATGGGCAGAGTAGGAAAGAAAACGCTTACCATAGCGACCACATTTGTTAGCGCAATCAAAAACAGAGAGGTGTTGTTCCTTTAAAAAGGGAGCATTTTCAACTGTCATCGTACCACAAACATAATCACTTGCTACACGAATTTCCTCTTTGTTAAACCCCAGGTATTCTAAAAGATTGAAGTCCAATGCATTGTATTTCTCTTCAGGAATTTGCAAAACATTTGCGAGAAATTCTTCACCAATGACATATTTATTAAAGGCAAAGTTAATATCAAATGCCATTGGTAACTCAAGCTCTATTTTATCAAGAACTGTTTGGCTAAAACCTTTTTCTTTCAAAGATTGCGTATTTACATGTGGTGCTCCATTCAGAGTTGCATGTCCTTTACAATAATTCACAATAGCTTCAATTTCAGAAGACTTATAGCCAAGTTTTTGTAAAGCTGGAGGCACGGATTGGTTGATGATTTTAAAATATCCTCCACCAGAAAGCTTTTTATACTTCACCAAAGCAAAGTCAGGCTCAATCCCAGTAGTATCACAATCCATTACCAAACCAATCGTTCCAGTCGGAGCAAGTACAGTTACCTGTGCATTTCTATAACCATATTTTTCTCCATAATCCAACGCACGATCTGCATCTTCTCTAGCAGCCTGTAAAAGATAAGCAGGACAGTAAGCAGAGTCAATACCTGTTGGCTTGATAGTCAAACCCTCATACTCTTCTGAAGGTGAGTTATAAGCCGCCCTTCTATGGTTACGCATCACTCGTAGCATATGACTACGGTTTCTTTCATATCCTGCGAATGCACCTAACTCTTTTGCAACGAGAGCTGATGTAGCATAGGCAGTCGTATGCATGATAGCTGTGATGGCTCCGGTGATGCCTAATGCCTCTTTAGAATCATAAGATATACCCATAACCATGAGTAATGAGCCTAGGTTTGCATACCCTAATCCCAATGTGCGGAATTCATAGGACAATTGGGCAATCTCTTGCGAAGGGAATTGCGCCATTGTTACAGAAATCTCTAAAATAATAGTCCAAATTTTGCAAACATAACGAAAGGCTTCGACATCAAATTGCATGGTATCAGAATTCAAAAACTTACGTAAATTGGCAGAAGCCAAATTGCAAGCAGTGTTATCTAAGAACATATATTCGGAACAGGGGTTAGATGCCTTAATTTCTCCATCTGTAGGACAGGTGTGCCATTCGTTGATTGTTGTATGGTATTGGGTACCCGGGTCAGCACAAGCCCAAGCGGAATAGGTAATTTTTTCCCAAAGCTCTTTTGCTTGTATCGTTCTATGAGGGATTGGCACACGTCCTTCTGCCAAAGCGTTTTCTTTTTCGGTGCGAAAGTACAAATGCCAAGGCAAATCTTTTTCAACCGCGTGCATAAACTCGTTGGAAATTCGTACCGAGTTATTGCTGTTTTGACCAGAAACGGTATTGTAGGCCTCAGACTGCCAATCGGTAGTAAGCTCTTCAAAGAGAATCTGCTTGTACCCCTGCTTAGCGAGGTCTATCACACGCTTGATATAATTGTCCGAGCAATAGCCTGCTTTCGCAGCACGAATAGCTTTTTTCAATTCAGAGTTTTTGTGTGGGTCAAAGCGATCGGGGCTTTCTGTATCGGCAAAGCTCCAGCAAGCCTTCATAATCTGGTTTAACAGACGATTATTATGAGCCGAACCAGTCACCAGAGCAGCGACTTTTTTCTCTTCCTCTACTTTCCATTCAATAAAGGCTTCGACATCGGGGTGATCTAAGTCCAAACAAACCATCTTGGCTGCTCTTCTGGTAGTACCTCCAGATTTAATCGCACCGGCGGCTCTATCACCAATTTTCAAAAAACTCATCAAACCGGAACTTTTACCACCACCTGAAAGTGGTTCATTGGCCCCACGAATATTGGAAAAGTTGGTTCCCGTTCCTGAGCCATACTTAAAAAGACGTGCTTCTCGCACCCAAAGATCCATGATTCCACCTTCATTCACCAGGTCGTCTTGGATAGACTGGATAAAACAGGCGTGTGGTTGTGGGTGTTCGTAAGAGGAGGAGGAGCGAGTCAAAACACCGCTGATGGGGTCTACCTAGTAATGGCCTTGTGAATCTCCATCGATCCCATAGGCCCAATTGAGCCCTGTATTGAACCATTGCGGTGAATTCGGGGCTGACATTTGGTTTGCGAGCATATAAACCGTTTCTTCATAGAAAGCACGTGCACTCGCTTCGTCCGAAAAATAGGCGTGTTTGAACCCCCAATACGTCCAACAGCCTGCAAGTCTGTGAAAAACTTGCTTTGCATCTGTTTCTCCCAAATAACGATCCTCTGGGTTTAGAGTTTCCAGCTTCTCCGCATCTGGCTCAGAGCGTTGCAACCATTCAGGAATGCCCGTTTCGGCTACTTTTTTTAGGTAACGAGGAACTCCCCTTCTGCGAAAATATTTTTGTGCAAGAATGTCTACAGCGACTTGCGACCAAGAAGAAGGAACATTGAGTTCTTTCGCTTCAAAAACAATAGAACCGTCCGGGTTAGAAATTTTAGAATTGCGTTTGGCCCAATCTATGCCAGGGTATAATTGATTTGTATCTTTGGTAAAAAACCTATCTATGATCATCCAAAACTCCGAAAAAATAGTACAAGAATTATGTCTCAAACTTATGTCTCAAAAATACGGATTTTTACAAGAAAATAATTATCCTTGTACTGTTTTTTTTAAAACCTGCGACAAAATAGTACGTACTACTTAGCAATATTGTTTGTCTTGACGGATTTCACTTTTTTATATACCACTCTCACCAATGAGCCTTTCTCTTGAGAACGTCGAAGCTTTTTGGAAAATTGTGGAATCCAATCTCAGTACAATCTTAGATACAAATTCAGAAGAAATTGCCGTTTATGAAAAACTTCTACAAGCCTTGGATGATATACACCCAGAATTGTACTATGAGTTTTTACTGGACGGCGAAGACAATATGATGCTAGTCCTTAGCGCACATGGTAATAGCAAACTGTTTGCAGATGTAGAAAGTATCGTCAAAGCCGCTCCTGTTTTAACAAACTTACATGTGTTTGCTCTCATGCCTGCCATTGGTTTTGCAGAAGAAATTTTCTGGCAAGGCATGGAAATCGCTCTTGACAGCTTGTTTTTTACCATTAGCCAGCAAGAAAATAAACGTAGATTAACAATTTATAGCACTCTTTTTAACGTACCTTTAGAAGCAGAAGAACAAGATGACTTAGAGTATACCATATTACGAGCTATCGAAGAAGGTGTGGGAGAGCGCGTTTTTGCACAAAGTATAGATGAAACAATTTTCCTAGCACAACAAGAAACTAAAAATGAACCACTACTTCCGTTATCTGATTTAATGAACAGTCTATAGATACCACATTTTTATTTACCAAATACTTCTTCAAAGGCTCGCAAAGTTTCCCTATTTTTGCTGGTATCGTAGATTGCAAAACACACATTCTCAAAACAACCTTGAAACTGCGAGTCTTGCAAATGGTGGGCAAAACCTTCGGCCACCATTGTAGGCTCATTTCGAAAAACACCACAACCCCAAGCTCCCAGAATTAACGTTTTATGCCCCTGCTCCCTAGCAATCGCGAGTACAAGGGCTGCTCTTTGCCACAAAACCTCTTGGATCTCTGTACCCATACCCTGCTTTTTGAGTCTTATCTGCCCTGCATTGGGTGCTGGTGCAGTGATTACCGAAGCCAAATAAGGATTTTGTAGTAACTCTCCCTTATCAGAACGAAACCACGGAACTTTTGGAGAATAAATGATATGATCGGTATAGAAAAAAGTGCCACTCTTGCGATTATTTTGGTAATATCCAGGTTGTTTTAATAAGCATGGGTAAAGCCCCGAACTTCGTGCTAGGTCTTCCTCTTGCGCTTTGGCACCATTTTGGAAACCACCACCAGGATTCTTAGCAGAGGCAAAATTCAATACAACAGGATTCGCAATTCCTTCCTTTTGTACTAGCCTAGAAGCTGCCTGCTGACTTGTCTCCCGTGTAACGGTAACAGTAGTAGAAAACGACTTTTCAATAACTTTTTTGGCAAGCAGTGCTTTTGCACTTTCAGGTGTATACAGAATAGTATTTTCTTCCGCATAGTTTTGCTCTTCTATTATAGAAATTGTATCTCCCCCAGGAGACCTAAAGCTTCCTTGCTTGAGAATCTGTAAAGTTTCACTGGCTATTTCTCGAAGTGGCATAGATATTTCCTAAAATGTAAAACGGACATTAGTTCAAACTATCACGAAAAAGTTTCACAAAACGGTCGATAGCTTTTTTTATCTTTTCTTTTGGCAAATTAAAACTCGCATTGATTTTTGTTTCTACGCGGTAGACAAGGTTTCTCACAAAGGCTTGCCGAGCCGGGATACCACTTAATTCCAAAAATGCAAATGTTACATTAGACTCTTGCAATTGCTGCTTTAAACTGTCCGAAATGAGCTGCAAAGCCTCTTCTTTAGATAGGTACAGCTCTTCCATAAGAATATTTGCAGAACCTTGGATAAGCTCGATCTGCCTATCACTAATTTTATCTCCACTCTTCATCACGAGAAGAATATCTAATATTTCAGAAAAAGCAATTCCTATTTTTGCCAATATAGTAAAAATTGAGCGATACTCTCTATTCTTTTACCTACACTATGCAATTTGTAGAAAAAAGATTTTACAAAAAGAAAATTACCAACAGTATATCGGCATGAAAAAACTATCCAAATTCGCAGTAACATTCTTGTTATGTCTTTTTTTAGCTAACTCTGTATACTCTGAACCAATCCCTCACAATCCTCCACAATTCAAAACTACCATAAGAGGAAAATTCGTCCAAATTATTAGCGACTTGATGCTACTACTATCTAAAGGGAAAAATAGAAAATTACAACAACTTATGCTTTTTATTGATGATAAAGTAAATCAAAAAAAATTATCGTTTCAAATCGACCCTGAGCGAGCTGCTAATATGAGAGGGGTTCGTTTTGTTGTTACCAAGCAGAACAAGCCTGTGATTGTCATTAGCGAAAAACTGATAGCTAGCTACAATCCAAAGTATTCCATAGTATACTCTATGCTGATCCACCATTTCCAGAATGCAAAGGCATTCTTTACCGATGAAAATTATTTAGAATTAAGCAAAAATAGTCCTATCGAAAAATATCTCTACAGTTTGGATGCTTACCATATGGAAGCACTCTTTATTAAGGAATATATAAAAAACAACCCTCGCTACAAACTCACCGCCTTTGAAGGCTACCTTGGGAGGCCGGGGTGGCCGTAGCCTTCGGATTGCCTGAGGAAGAGGCGCTCCGCGCGGTCACGATCAACGCTGCGGAGTTCATGGGCATCGGCGATCGGG
>JBCCIA010000261.1:0-8887 GCA_039028475.1 Spirochaetota bacterium
CTGCTACCATCTTGGCACAAGCTGTGATTACAGAAGGTCTTAAAAACGTTACTTCTGGTGCAAATCCTATGGCGTTGAAGCACGGGATTGACAAAGCAGTAGAAGCAGCTATTGCATACGTACAAAAACAAGCTGTAAAAGTAGAAGATAAGTCTGATATCAGCAATGTTGCAACTATTTCTGCTAACAACGACAAAGAAATCGGTTCTTTAATCGCTGATGCAATGGACAAAGTTGGTAAAGACGGTGTTATCACTGTAGAAGAAGCTAAGTCTATTGAAACCACTCTTGATGTTGTAGAAGGTATGCAATTCGACCGTGGTTATATTTCTCCCTACATGGCTACTGATTCTGAAAGCATGACTGCTACTCTAAGCGATCCTTTCATCTTGATTTTTGACAAAAAAATCTCTGCTATGAAAGACCTTCTTCCTGTTTTGGAAAAAGTTGCACAAAGCAGCAAGCCACTCCTTATCATTGCAGAAGACTTAGAAGGCGAAGCTCTTGCAACTATTGTTGTAAACAACCTACGTAAAACTATCTCTTGTGTAGCTGTAAAAGCTCCTGGTTTTGGTGACAGAAGAAAAGCTATGTTGGAAGACATCGCAATTCTTACTGGTGGACAAGTAATTTCTGAAGACCTTGGTATGAAATTGGAAAATGCAGAAGTAGCCCACCTTGGTAGAGCTAACAAAGTTATCGTTGATAAAGAAAACACTACCATCATCGAAGGTAAAGGTACTGACGCTGACATCAAAGGTAGAATTTCTCAAATCAAAAAGCAAATCGAAGACACTACTTCTGATTACGACAGAGAGAAGTTACAGGAAAGATTGGCTAAATTAGCTGGTGGTGTTGCTGTAATCAATGTTGGTGCTGCTACTGAAGTAGAAATGAAAGAGAAAAAAGCTCGTGTAGAAGATGCTCTTTCTGCAACTCGTTCTGCTGTTGACGAAGGTATCGTAGCTGGTGGTGGTTTGACTCTTTTACGTGCCCAAGAAGCTGTAAAAGGATTGAAATTGGAAGGTGACGAAGCTACTGGTTCTCGCATTGTTCTTAGAGCTTTGGAAGAGCCTATCCGTATGATTTCTAACAACGCTGGTTTAGAAGGTTCTGTAATCGTAGAAGACGCTAGAAAGAAATCTGGCAGCGAAGGTTTCAACGCTCTGACTATGGTTTGGGAAGACCTTATCAAAGCTGGTGTTGTTGACCCTGCAAAAGTTGTAAGAAGTGCCTTGCAAAACGCTGCTTCTATTGGAGCGATGATCCTTACAACTGAAGTTGCTATTACTGACCTACCTGAAAAAGAAGGCGCTGCTGGTGGTGCTCCTGCTGGTATGGGCGGTATGGGCGGTATGGGTGGTATGGGCGGTATGCCTGGAATGATGTAAAATCATTTCTCCACCTTTTTACAATTGCCGGTTATCTTGACCGGCAATTCTCTCTCTTTTAAACCATTCTTCCACTTCATCTGCAGAAATCGGCTTACTAAAGTAGAACCCTTGCAATAGCTCACAATCTAAAGAAGAAAGATAGTCCACAGTTTCCTTATTTTCCACTCCTTCTGCTACCGTTTGCAGATGCAAAGATTTTGCTAAGGTTAGAATTGTTTTAACAATCTCTGTGTCATTAGAGTTTTTCGATATACCTGTGATAAATGCTTTGTCTATTTTTAAATAATCGATTGGCATATGTTTGAGATAACTCAGAGACGAGTAACCTGTGCCAAAGTCATCTATAGCAATTTTGATACCTAATTGTTGGATTTGTCGTAACAGATCGATCACCCTTCCAGGTTCTTTCATAATTTCACTTTCAGTAATTTCTAAACTGATATTTTGAGGTGAAATTTGTGTGATGCGGATGGATTTTTGCAGACCTTCTAAAAAAGTATCATCTGTCAACTGTTGGATGGAGACATTGATATTTACATGTGGATTTTCGATACCTAGTTCTCGCCATTTGTGGATTTGCATACAGACTTCCATAATAATCCACCTGCCAATTTTGAGGATCAACTTGCTTTCCTCTAGAAGTGGGATAAAATAAGCTGGAGACAACCCAGGAAAAGCGGTGTTATTCCATCGTAGCAATGCTTCTAATTTTTGTGTACGGTAGTTGTTCTGTGCCGAAACCACCGGTTGGTATACGATATGAAATTCATTTTGTCGCAAGGCTTTGTGCAAACAGTTGAGGACAGACACTCGTTTTTGTAACTCCAAGGAGATATTTTCGTTGAAGTAGGTAAAAGAATTTTTTTTATTTTTCTTGCCTTCATACATGGCTGATTCGGCATTCTTGAGCAGGGTTTCAAATACCTTGCCATCCTTTGGGTAGCAAACAATGCCAATGCTACCGGATATATGGATAAAACTCTTTTCTATATAATAATCAAGAGAAATCTCTGCTAATAAGCTTTTACAGTAGAGAGCGATTTCCTCTTTTTCTGTTATCGATGGTACAAGAATAGAAAACTTATCCCCACCGCTACGTGCAAAGGTACTATTGGGTGGAAGTACTGTTTTGATGCGAATCGTTACTTCTAAAAGAACCTTATCACCAACAGAATGACCCAGTGTGTCATTGATATCTTTGAAGCCATCTAGATCTAAGTAAATGATACTAAATTCTTGTTCGGGATGCATTGCTATATGCTTATCAACTTCTTTTTCAAATGAAAAGCGGTTGAGAATCCCTGTGAGATGGTCATAATAGGCCATATGTTTGATTTTTTTTGCCATCTTATTGAAAGAGTCGGATAGAGATGCAATTTCATCATTGCCAACAATAGTGATTTGGTTATTGAAATTGCCTTTGCCAAACTCTTCTGTTGTACGGATCAAGTGCCTAATTCGTTTGCGATATAACAAAAAGAATGCTAACAAGCCACATGTCAATAAACCTAAGTTGGTTAGCAATAAGAAGATAAAATGTTCTCTGGCATGTGCGGACCGTTGTTGTTGTAAATCCTCTACGGTGTAGATGTATAAGACAGCAAGTGTGTGTAGTTTGGCAGGAGTGTCTTGTGATAAAGGATAGATAGCGAGAATTGCGTTTTCTTCCTTGTTGAAAGCATAGTAACTTTTCCCTAGGAACATCCTTCGTTTGCCTGTTTCCAAATATTTAACTGGAAATAAAATCCGGTATTTTTTTAGCACTTGCTCTGTCATTTTTAGAGAATCGATAAGTTTGATGGCAATAACATTTTTATCTTTTCTGATGGTTTGCAGCAACTGTTGGGTAATTTTTGTATTTGGTTTTTCTTGCTTATAGCAGCTTTGGACGAGTCGCAAATCACTTATAATTTTACGTAGTATTTGTTTTCTGGCGAATTTCCAATCATAGCCCATATTCCAATAAATAAACGATACATTGATCAGCAAGGATAAGAATGCGAAGGTTAGGGGAAATATGATGGTGTATTTGTATTTAGTAAAAAAGTCAATCACTTGTTTCATCTTGGTTTTGTATCAGATGGGTACAATTAGAGCTGTATTTGTAGCGACTGCTTTTTTTTCATTTTGTTTTGCTGGGAATACTGGAAAGTGTTTCATCCGATATTATACTTTCGAATTTGGTAAGCAATGTAAAGGGAAAAACTAAAAAAGTACCACATTATTATTGCTAAGAGATATTCCATTTTTTTTGCGACAAAAGAAATAAATTATTGAAAAAAATCCATTTTATGCAACAATCCCCGCAATGGTTCAGTATATATCTCTAGAAGCAACCAGCAGAAATATTTGTACGAGGAGCCTTTAGTGGTTGACTTTGCTGTAAAATTCTATGGTGAAAATGAAGAGGGGTTTCCAGAAGATTACCCACAAAAAGTGTATAAGTTAAAACAAGGGATAAGGCTTTACGAAGGTTATACAGCTGTATCTTACGAAGATTTTTTGGTTTTGATGAATTTTTATGCTGATTTTCGCAAAAAATACCATGAAACGAAAAAGCTCTCTCCTAGAAAGGCTAAGAAAATCGTAGAATTGCAAGAATACGTCAACCAAGTCGCGGACAGTTTGTTCTTGCAAGGTTACCCAGAAAGCATTCAAAAATCCTTTGCTATGAAGGTTTTAGAGGCCGAAGAATATTTGAGCCTAAAACGAGAAAAAGAAGACTGTTATATTCTATTTGAAGAGGCAATGGAATTATACGAAGTAGAGCAGCCTAGTGGAGCACAAATGGTACAGTTGTGTGAGAGAATTATCCGTAAGGCGAATGGGGAAGAGGGGTATATAGGTTTCAAACGTCTGGTAGGCAAATTGTCAGGAAGATACAGTAAAATTGTCAAAGAGATCAATGCTTTGCAATCCCTAGAGGAGGTGGACCAATTCTCTTTTGTTGAGAAATTCTCAGATATCAACCAAACGCTTTTTCAAGAGGAATAAAAGCTTTGTTGACTTATACTGACTTAGATCTGTAAATTGGAAAAAAAAGTTTGGGGTTTTCGATGGCTAGCTGTTTTGAAATTTATAGAGATAAGAAAAAAGAGTTTCGTTTCCGGTTAAAAGCCTCCAATGGCGAGATCATTGCGGTAAGTGAGGGGTATAAGACCAAACAGAGTTGTTTGAAAGGAGTCGAGTCTGTCAAAAAGAACGCGGAACTGGCGGAAATTGTTGAATTAGACTTTGATAAGCAATTATTGGTAAGCGCTGCGCGTGGTGATGCCGTAGGTGTGCGCAATGCGATTAAAAATGGTGCTAAACTGACTGCGAAAGACCCAGATGGCAATACGGCAATGCACCACGCCGTTTTGTCTGGTAACAAACAAACGGTACAAACTGTAATCAAAGCTGGTATAAAGGCAAATGCTCGTAATAAGCGAGGAGAAACACCATTAAAAATGGCCCAAGCCAAGTCTTTTACTGATATTATCGCAATTTTACAGGGATAGGTTTTAGGTAACGTGTAAATCTTACACGTTACCTGTTCAAAACATTTTATTTTTTATTCTGTAAAATCACGCACCTGTTGGTATTGGTACCTTTTTGGTTGTTTTCTACTCCGAAGCAATTGGACAATTTGGTAAATTTTTGTGCATTGATATAGGTTTTTACCCAGCGAAATGGGGTCTTTTCGGCAGCTTCTATAACTACCTCATCTAAATTGATGATACTTCTTCCTACTTTTACTTCACCTACTTCCATTACAAATAAGGCTCCTGGTTTGAGTATGCGTGAACTTTCATTGAGAGTATCCCCTATAAAATCACTCCAAGACGGTACGTTGTTAAAAATAGAGATTGGTTTGAGTTGTTTTTCTTTGACATTTAGGAACCAAGCCTTCATCCAATTGTCTTTTGCATAATCCACTTTGTCTAAAAAAGGAGGCGATGTGATAGCTAAGTCGGCGACGGAAGTCTCGACAGTTTCCATATCTGTCGAAGAACCATTGCAGTATTGGTTATTGCGTGAAAATTCGTGGTAGAAAGGTGGAAGCGGAGAGGAGAGATCACGCTTCATTTTTCCTAAGATTCTACTTTTGACTTCCCGGTATTCCGGCTTGTGCTTGTATTTCTGGTTAATCTTTTTTTGCGACTCGGGAGAAACTGAAATCATGGGGAAGGTATAAACTGAAAAAAAACCTCTGCTATGCCCATGTAGACGAGAAAGGGCAGTCAAACCGATGTATTGCATCTCCGGTGATTGATCTTGCCTGACCAAGCGTATTAGGTTCTTGATTTCATTGAGGGTATCTTTGTGGAAGAAGTGTAAGAGAGCTTTATCTTTTGCAGTTTCGGCTGTCTTGCGTTTTAGGTTTAACGAGCTTAGGATTTTTTCCATTTTCTCTTTTTGCGGAATGGTTTGGCGTGATTTTGCCAAAAAAATAGAGATAGGATTGATGTCGTTGTGGATGGCGTAATGTCCCAGTAGATTGGCTTCAATGGCCGTGGTGCCTCTTCCGCCAAAAGGATCAAGAATGGTGCGTTTCTTTCTCGTTAAAAATTCTCTCATAAAAAAAGCAGGTAATTCTGGTTTGAAAGAAGCCCTATAGCTGACTACATAGTGGATATTATGCGATTGTCTCTGTTTGGATGTCCAAAACTCTCCTGATTCTATTTTTTCTTGTTTTTTTTTGCGTGCTGTGTTGACTAATGCCATGTTTTTTTCCTTTTCTTCTATAAACATCGGTACCTGCAAAAAATCCCGGTATAAAAAATAGTAGTTTACAAAATAAGAACTTTTTCCACGCTAGGCTATATATCTTCAGTAAAGTGTGTTTTTTCCTACAATTCAAAAAAAGAAAATAAATTATTGACAAACATGAAAAACTCTCCTTTACTATGAATTAGGATTTTGTTTTGTTTTTGACGTCGAGTAACAGCAATTTTTAGGGACTCCATGTTATATATTGTGCAAGGTAGGATTTTAACCGATATTTAGAGTAGAAGGTAGTAAGATTTAATGGGTGAATTTGACAATACAAAAAAAGCAATTGGCGTTGGGGGTATGGATGACAAGCAGAGACAAGCTATGTTTGATAAGTTTCGCTCTGCTGGTGGTGAAGTTGTAAAAGATAAAAAACAACAGGAAGAAGAGGAAGCAGCCAAGCGTAAGAAGTCACGTACTACAACAACTCGCTCTAGTCGGTCCACAAAACAAGGTGGTGGAAGTGGCACTACTTCCAAATACACAGCCCAAGAAGTTAAATCTGGAGCTGGTGGAAGTGTCAGTAGTCAGAAATCTCGCCAAGAACTAGAAGCTCAAATGGGCAATTTTTTCAACCGTTTGATTGTCAAATTCAAATGTTGGGCTGGACGTGTGACTCCCTTTGGTTCACCCGAATTGATGGGTGAGTTTGTCTCTGAAATTAACTTGGAAGCCAGAAGTTCACTTATGGAACTCCGTATGGCGGGAATCGATATCCTTGGAAATCCAGCCATAGCTAAGCAAATCTCCAAGCAGTTAGACGCTTTAAACCCTATGTATATTGAACTGATAGGGATTGGCCACAAATTATACGACAGCGAAGAACTTTCTAGTATTGTAGAAGGCTACCGACCCAATTCCAATTCTCCTGTTTCTCTGTCTAAAGCTGCTCCCAGCATATATTCTCTATTTCGCAAGATTTACTACTTATACCCTTTCCAAGGTACCTACAAAAAAGGTCTGATCACAGCGTATGACCTTCTCTTGAAAATTGAAAAAAAGCCAGCTATTATCTATACTAGTAAGAAAAAGAAAGTTGCTGCTGCTATTTCCGCAGTTTTTGACCGTTTTTTTCCACGCTTCCACCTCGCGATTTTGCGCAATGAGTCCAAAAATATTCCTATGATTTCCTTTTATATGGAAGAATTATTACAAATTTCTCAAGAAGAAAAACCTGGCAGAAGAAAAGCTGGGGATGCCTTACCGATTGGCAATGCAGAAGAAGTAGAAGAGAAAACAGAAAAAGCTGAAGAAAAAGAAGAAGAGGAAGAAAAGACAGAAGAGGTCTTAGAGGATCATGTAAAACTAGGCTTGGATTTGATGGCTAGAAACACGCCGGATCAGTTGCGAGCCAAGCATGACGCTAAAAAAGAATATGCCAAATTGCCTATTGCAGACAAAGCTCTTCTTGCTTATCTATACTTTGCAGAATTCGAATACGAGTACTCGTTTGTTTTTACAACCAAGAAGATAGAATACAAAGTCACTACCGAAAAGACCTCAAAAGTAGACAATAGACAAAAACTCCTCGATGTCTATGAAAGTTCGCGCGGTATTTTAGACCATGTTAAGAGATATTTGGAAGCGTATGATGAGCTTATAAAAACTAAGGACAATCCTGGTGCAAATTATATAGATGCTTCAAAAAAAGCTACACAGATGGAACAGAAGAGAATCCAACATTCGCGCAATGTGCGAGGGGCTATATTGGAATTTTGTGAAGGAGCCAGAACCGCTTTAAAACGTATCACAGAAGATATATCAGGCAAACAGAATATCGTCGGCAACCCTGATGACGATATGGTTTTTGACTCCATTGAATCCAAGAAACGTTTGAATAGAACCCCCATCAAGCAGTGTATCCAGGAAGCGTATGCCTATAGTAGTGCTCTGGCGGAAAGGTTGATACGTGGTGAATTGTACGGCGGCGTTGTTGAGTTGACCCCAGAAGAAATGGCTGACTTTGCTCCTGGTTCCTCTGGAGGAAACACGGCACCTGGAAATAATGAAAAATTGCTTGGCAATGATGACCAATTAGCTTCACTGGACTTAGATTAACCAACAAACCGGAAAACTGATGTCAATAATTAAGGTTACGCTTTTTCAAAAAAATATTAATCAAGATATAACCAGAGACCAAAAAGTAAAATTGATCTCGCAAAAATCGGATTTCGTAATTTTCCCTGAATACTTCCCATACACTGCCCAGTGGAATGAAAAGTCTCCTACTGACAATTCTTCCATTTATGTCGATCGTTTGCTCGAAATTTCTGAGTATTACAAAGGCACTATTATTGGAGGGAGTATAATCCGTGAAGAGAATGGCAAACTCTACCATTCCTGTCCTATCATCAAAGATGTTGCTTTAATTGATTGGTATGACATTAAATCTGTAGAAGCACAGAAGGATCGAACTTCAGTGAATTTAACGGAAGGACAGGGAGAAGGCATTTATATTTTAAATGGTGTGCGTTTTGGTATTACTCTTGGCGCTGATATTTTACGAGAAGAGTTTTTGCAATTCTACCAAAAAGAAGGCGTAGAGGTGGTATTCAACCCTTTAGCAACTCCTTTGTTAAATAATACAGCTGAGAAAAAGCAGTACGATAAGGACTTAGAACATTACGCGGCTTTGTCAAAAGAATACGCTTTGAATCTCGTGCGTGTCTGTGCTATAGGGGATGCCTTTGGTAGTTCTTATTCTGGCCGTAGCCTGTACTGTGGCGAGTCAGGGATAA
>JBCCIA010000262.1:0-8851 GCA_039028475.1 Spirochaetota bacterium
ATTTTTTCTATAAATGACTGACAAGTCAAAAAAAAAAACCTCTACGACGAGTAAAACAATATGACAAGGATCATACTTAGCGACGATCTATACAAGATTTTATGATTGTAAATATTCTCTTCCAAAGGTTTTTGGTACAACTATCTATCTAAAATAGAGGTAACTTAGATTTGGAGAACAAAAGTCCCAAAGAAAAAAAAAGAATTTACGAAGATAAATCTCTACAAAAATTACCTGATGTTTATGATAGAGATGTAGCAAAAATAATGGTAAAAAACCCATTGGAATCCTATGCTTTTTGGAGTATAAGCTCTACGAGTAAGACAAAAATCAAAGAAACCTTAGGGAGTACTATTGAAGTTTCCTATGAACTTCTTGTGAAATATGATGAAAAAGAAACAAAAACAAAAATAGAAGAGAAAATCGCCCTCCCCCCAAAAACAGATAATTGGACGCTTAGCTTTAAAAGACCACCAGAAAACTTACATATAGAATTACTCGTAAAAACAGATAAAGGACGCTCTATGTCCTTATTTCATTCCGCAACAGTTCAAATGCCTGATGTCCAAAGAAGTAAAAAGGTTCAACAGGGTTGGATCGGAAATGACTGGCAAATAAAACAGACCGAACAAGGGCAAACGCAAAAATCCGATTTTAATACCGATACGATGGGTGTTGATGAATCCTCTAGCAACACAGAAACAAAAACATCTTATGAACCTCCCAACCACCCTGGATCATCTGGGAACTTCATCGGATCCTCCGATAACTCTCCAGGCTCATCTTACTCTCCCTATAAAAGGTAAGGAAATATATGTCTTACGCTGGTTACCAAATACTTTTACTGCACGCACACCTGCCTTATATTCGCCATAAAGGCTATTCCGTTCCCTTTTTAGAGGAAAACTGGCTGAATGAAGCAATCTGTGACACCTACTTACCACTCATTCGTGTGTTTCGCAAACTAAGGGCAGAGAATATTCCCTTTAAGATCACGATGAGCTTTACTCCAACACTTTTGAGTATGCTAGACGATAGTTACCTGCAAGAGAACTTTATTAAATACATTGAAAGTCTCATCCAACTATCTCTTAAAGAAGTAAAACGAAATGTAGACAATGAAAGATTAGCTCCTCTATCCTCTCTTTACTTAGAGAATTATGAAGACTTACGTTCTCTATATTTCGATCTTAATAAAAATATTATCTCTGGTTTTTCTGAATTTGTCCAATCTAATAACTTAGAAATTCTCGCTAGCTGTGCTACACATGCCTTTTTACCACTATTAGAAAGTGAGCCATCCTCAATCAGAGCACAGCTAAAAATTGGCAAAAAAGTCTATAAGAAGTTTTGGGGATTAGAGCCTAGAGGCTTGTGGCTTCCCGAGTGTGGCTATTTCAATGGTCTAGAAACATACCTAACGCAAGAAGGTTTTAAATATTTTTTTGTAGATTCCCATGGGATTTTGCACGCCAGCCCAAGACCAAAGTATGGAGTTTATGCACCTGTAGAAGTAGGTAGCAACTTATTTGCATTTGGTAGAGACCCTCTTAGTTCTAAACAAGTCTGGAGTGCCACGGAAGGGTATCCTGGTGATTATCGTTACCGAGAATACTACCGAGATATAGGCTTTGACTTAGATATGGAATATATCAAAGACTTTATCCACCCCGGAGGAATACGACGAAATACTGGGATCAAATACTACCGGATTACGGGAGAAAATGAAAGAAAAGAATTATACAACCCCAGAGAAGCATCAGAAGCATTAGATAGCCATGTCGAACATTTTGTAAACTCTCGTATACAACAATCGGAAAGAATTATACGAACAGAGGGACAACCAGCAGTGATCGTATCTCCCTATGATGCCGAATTATTTGGTCACTGGTGGCATGAAGGCCCCAGTTTTATAGAAAAACTGTGCAAAAAGATTTACTCGAGTTCACAAAAAATACACATGGTTCTACCTATGCAATCCTTAGGACTTTTAACACGTATCCAGCCCGTAAATATGAATATGTCTAGCTGGGGGGAAAGCGGATACTCTGATGTATGGATCAACCAGAGCAATGACTGGATATACAGACACATCATGGAATGCTCCATACTCATGAATGAAAAAGTCCATGAATACAAACATGAAACCGATCCAATTAAGTGTAGGCTATTGAACCAGATGGGCAGAGAATTACTACTATTACAAAGTTCTGACTGGGCTTTCATCATGAAAGCAGATACAATGGTAGAATATGCGGTGAAACGGACCAGGATACATACCACATTGTTTTTAGAATTAAACCGAATGCTATCCTCTCAAAACATCAATGAAGAAAGATTGGTAGAAATTGAGAACGAACATCCCATCTTTCCTGAACTAAAATTTGGAGATTTTTTATGAAATACTGGCTATTCAAATCAGAACCCAATGTATACTCGATAGACGATTTAGCAAACGCTCCCCAAAAAACCGACTGTTGGGATGGAGTCAGAAACTACCAAGCAAGAAACTTTATGCGTGATGAAATCAAGAAGGGAGACATGGTTTTGTTTTATCATAGCAGAGTACAGCCAATGGCAATCGTAGGCATAGCACAAGTAGCAAAAAGTGCCTATCCAGATGATACAGCACTTGACCCAAACAATAAGTATTTTGATCCAAAATCTTCCGAAGAGAACCCTCGCTGGTACATGGTAGATATAAAATTTAAAAAGAAATTCCAAGAACCGCTTACATTGAAACATTTAAAAGAAGAAGCTAAATTGTCTAAAATGATGCTCATCCAAAAAGGAGCAAGGTTATCAATCCAGCCAGTAAGCGAAACAGAATACAAACATATTTTAAAAATGGCGGGAGAATCCTAATTATGATAGTAGAAAAAGAAAAGTTAGTCAAACTCTTAGAACATGATTCAGAAAGTGTTCGCTTTACAGCAGCAACATCTCTTTCATTTTTCTTCCACCAAGATAAAGCTCTATTGACCAAACTATTGCATTTAATAGAAAACTCAGAAAACACAGAATATTTCTTAGGTCTTATTAACTATTTAGAATATTTCCAACCAAAAGATGATAGTGATTTCCAAAGAATTATAGCTTTACTGCAAAAATTGCAAGAATTAGATTCTGATGAACTAGAATTAGAAGTTGCGATTGATGAATTGATAGAATTTATATACAACTACCCTGTAGAAATCTTAGAAAAATACCAAGACATTCTTCTGGGCAATGAAGATTTTACTAACTTGCAAGATGTTATCAAACAAAAAAATGAGATTCAAAGAAAAACACCAGTTGCAATGTGGGATGAGCTGCAAAATTATTGCAATCGTTACACCGACACTGTCATGCCAGATAATGAGTTTCACTATTCATTATTTCTAGTAGAGAGTCTTTCTTCACACAAAAAGTTTGTCGAAGATAGAGTAAAAGAACTACTAGGAAAAAAACGTGACGAGTTAGATTACCACAGAGTTGTCTTTGCACTTTATTTTTTAGTGCTGTGCGAAATTGACGGTTATGTCGGTTATGCAATAGGGCTACTGCAAAGCTATGAATTGGATGATGTACAACACGATCTTTGCCTAGACTATTTAGCTACGATTGCCAATGTAGAGGTCGTAAATAAATTATCTGCCCAATACGGCAATCTACTAGAAATGAACTTTTTCATTGCAGATATACTAGCAAGAATACCGATCCGCGAGTCAGAACAGACTCTTCTACAACTTCTTAGCAAAGAAGAGGATCTAGAAAGCAAAACTCTATTAGCAGGATCACTAATGGAAATTTACTCCAAAGAAGCTATTGCAAAGGTTGCAGAAATGATTCGACAAAGAAAATTCGTTGCATCAATTGCTGATCTATATGAATCTTTGGAGGTTAATTTGGCCTACCATTCTCTACCGCTAGAGCCATATAAAGAGTTAGAAGAAATTTATGCCCAAGCGATAGAAGAAGAGATGGATGATATGGAGGAGCTAGATGAAGAAGAAATCCATGAGTTCACATCATCCAATGGCGGCCTACAGAAATAGCAAGCCTAAAAGTTAGACACAAGCAGTTTTAGCTTATTGGAACTAAGCAAAGAAGCAGGGGTAATGACCCACCAAGGAGGGATTTTACCACCCCATCTCTTTTGGACTACTTTTTTAAAAAGGATTTCATGTACAGTTCCTACCAAATCTTGCATGTTTTCTTTTTCGCCTATTTCCAAACCAATTGCCCGTTTCGCGGCTTTGTATACCAACTCAGAACAATAAATCCGTTTGTCAGTAGGACTAAAAGGTTTGTCATAATGCTTGCCAAGAAATTTCTTTGACTCTCGAACAATTTTTTTTCTGTCTTTATCAGAGATATTTTGGATACGATAGATAGAAAACTTCTTCCCCATCCCTCGCGCAATAAAACGCTTTAAAGATGTACGTTTGATCGGTTCAACAGCTTCAATGACATAAGGAGTATTCCCTATCATTTCTACCAAGCCAACATGAGTATAATGACTTTTGGTGATAATCTTAATATAATTGGCTTGCCGGGAAATTGTTTCTTGTGCAATAATATCAGCATTTTTCAAAAAGTTAGCTTTGCGATATTTCGTTTTCTCTAAAGTCCATAAATATTCTCGATTTTGTGAATCCACAGCAAGAGTAATTTGCTTGAAATTGACAAAAATAAGAGAAGATACGATCATACATACGAGAAAAGACCAAGCAAACTTAGGGTTCAGTGATGTATGCTGATAGCTCCATTGCATATTTTTATATTCTTTATAAGTCTTACGAATTAGTAGTAAGTTTACTGGTAACAAAATACCCAAAATAATAAAAGCAAGAAGACCATATTGGTATTTTTGCATAAGAGCAGGAGAAAGGTATTTAGATGCTGCGTGGCGAAACTCAAATAGAAATAAATAAATATGAAAGAAGTAATTTACTGAAAAAAGAAAGATCAACAAAGGAAAACCAAATAATAGCGAAGGAAGTCGTTGGGACAATCTTCGCCAACCACCAGCAAATATCACAAGCAGTAATACCAAAAAGTTGACATATGCCAAAGAATGTGTAACCAGTAGGGTCACTTCCTTCCAGGTTAATTTTTGTGAGGGATAAAACTTTAGGTAAGCGGTAAGTAAAAATAATACAACTGTATCTAAGAAGATAGCCATTGCCCAAAAAAGGCGTAAAGCAAAAATAACGGATGGTAGATTCTCAAATCTTTTTTTCATTGTACAGAGATACTCCTTTGTGATTGCAATAAAGCAAATAATTGATCCAAACCATCTTCAAAGAGAGCAGGACCTGGTTGTAAAAAAATTTCTGGGGGTAGCTCATGCACTTGTTCATTTTGGATAGCTGTAATTTTGTCCCACCCTTTTCTCGCAATTACAGTATCTTTTTGCAGAGGTTTGCCGCACCAACAACCCAGAAAGATATCAGGATTTTTTGCAATAACATCTTCTCTGGTAATAATACGATTTTTGGCAAGTGTCTCATTTCTCAAATTAGAGAAAATATCCATTCCTCCACATATATCGATTAACTCCCCTACCCACTGAATACCAGTAATTATGGGTTCATCCCATTCTTCAAAGTAAACCTTCGGCATTACGGTACTAGAACTGCTCAATTGACGTATACTACGCACTTTCTCGATATAACTCTCTGTTAAAGACAAAGCCTGTTCAGAAGCACCAACTAGAGCTCCCAATTTAAGAATATAATCTAATACACCTTGCAAACTCCTATGGTTGGCTATCCAAACTTCTATTCCTTCTGCAACCAATTCATAAGCAATGTCCTTTTGGATGTCAGAAAAGCCCAAAACTAGGTCGGGTTTTAATCTCTTAATCTTAGACACGTTAGCTTTCAAAAAAGAAGAAACTTTTACCAATTTCTGGGCTTCCGTAGGACGCTTGACATATGCCGAAACACCAACGATTAAATCTTGTTTTCCAAGCAAATATAAAGTCTCAACAGATTCTTCTGTCAGACAAATGATTCTTTTTGGGTAATTAGCTGCTATTAGGGACATAATTATAAAACGATCAGATATTTTATCATCGTCAACCCATTAAAATAGAACCCTTTTTTGTTATATAATCTGTAAAGAAATCACAAACATACAAAAAAATCGGAAAGAAGTAAACATTCCTAAGGAACAATTAGATAAAAAATGTTATAATTCTGATCTAAGCCCAATTGGTAGCGAAAGTGAAAACCGAGTATAAACACCTACTTCAGTTGCAATAGAAATACTTCCACCAGCACTTTCTATCTCACTTTTCACAATGTCCATACCAACTCCACGTCCTGAGTTTCCTGTAATTTTATTAGCAGTACTAAAACCAGGACGAAAGATAAGATGCAAACAATCTTCTTCACTCAACAGCTTTGCTTCTTCCTGAGAGAATAAATGCTTTTCCAAGGCTCTCTGACGTAATTTAGCAGTGTCTAATCCCCTACCATCATCTTCACAAGTAGCGATGATATACGTAGCACTTTCTTTTAAAGTAACCGTCACTTTCCCCCTTTGTAGTTTACTAGCTTGCTTACGAATCTCTAAATCTTCCAATCCATGACCAATTGAATTGCGGATTAATTGTAACAACGGATTTTTAAGCACCTGTAATATCTTCTCATCAATATCACCAACCAGATGATTTTTAAAAGAAAAATCTAGCTCTTTGCCTTGTTCATCGCTTTCTTTTTTAACAAGGCTTCTAAGAAGAGACTCTAAAGAGAAAATAGGGGACGATGATTTGCTTTGCAGAGCATTTTTCATACCTAAAATCTTGCTAAATAAATTATCTCCATCTTTTAGTTCCAGCTCTATCCTATTGATTTCTTTAAAAACTTTTTGATAAAGAGCATTGTCGATTGCATTTACATAATTTCTTACTTTATCAAATTCATTCTCAAGGTCATGACAAACTTCTCCAATACTGTCCAAATTTAATGCTCGAGCATTTCCCTTTAAAGTATGAACAGCTCTATAAGACTCTTCTAAATTTCTCTTATCTCTAAGTTTTTCTAATCCTCCCTGTAACTTACCTCTAATGATAGCAATTACTTCAGTGCCTTCTTTCAGAAAACTTGTGAAAGCTGAAGGTTCTAAGTTAAGAATTTGGTACAATTTCTCAACTTTACCAGCTTGTTCCTTAGCTTTTTCTTCAAGTTTTTGCTGCAATGCATATTCTTCTGTTTTATCATCAATTACCGCCATAACTTTTTCTATTTCATTTACAGATGTGCGTGATGAGCCAGCTTTAAAAATACGGGAAAAATAAAAGCTTAAATATTTAACCTTACCATCATCAGTCACCAATCGATAATTACTCAAAGGATTTATAGACTGAAACATTTTCTCCGACATAAACCGATTTTGAAAAAGCTGTGTAATAAACAATTCAATTTTCTTCAAAAGCTCAGAAGGAAAGATCGAAGAAAAACGTCTACTACCAAAATCATTTCTTCCAAATATTTCTACAACTTTTTGAGAGTATTCTGGGTTAATTGTGAGATCAGATTTGATAGTAAAAATTCCTTGCTCGACATTATCCATTATATCTCCGATTTCTTTAGTACGCTCCTCAACACGGCTTTCTAAATTATCATACAATTTAGCATTATCGATAGAAATAGCTGCTTGGCTAGCAAGAATTTGTAAAACCTCTACTCTATCTTGTGTAAACGCACCTGTCGTTAAATCATTTTCTAGATAAATGATGCCTGATAACTCACCTTTATTTAAAATAGGAGCGCATAATAAGGATTGAACGTTATTTTGTTTGATATATAAATCATTTATAAAATCTCCTTGTCCAACTGCATCTACCAAAACCACGTTTTCTTTAGTTCGCATTACGTAATTGACAATGCTAATGCTAAGATTGTTTGCGTCACTCAACGCCAAGGACTGTAAAACTTGAATCTCTGAACTTTTCAATTCACCACTAGCTTCAATCTCTAACTTACCAGAGTTATTGAATATCAGAAAACCTTTTGTAGCACCTGCATTTTCCAAAAGAAACTTCATCAACTTTTCTAATAATTTATCCAACTGGATTTCTCCAGACAATGATTGTGATGCTTTAAAAATTGAATTGAAGTCAAACATTTTGGTTGTTGTCGAGCGTTTTTGAGTTCTTGTTGCAGAACCCGTTGAAGTTGTAATTGAGATCGTCCCACGAGCTTCATCATAAACAACATCTGTATTAGAAGTTACTTTTGCTAAGACACCTTTGACCAAATCTGGATATTTATCATCAATTTGTTTAACTTTAGCAACAGCTCCCCACTTATAAAAGCCATGCCTAGCTTCCAACATATAAGATTTTGCTGATACTTCATCATGCTTACGTAACAAATACTGAGCATATATTTCGTTCATCATAGTTTCATCTAAGGAAAAACCAGAGGATTGCTCAATTGCCTGTAAGAAAAGTTGTTCTGCTTTTGCATATTGATTTTTTAATACGTAGTACTCGGCTAACAAAAAATACAAACGATGCAACTGAGCCTCTCTATTGAACTTAGAAAACTTTCTATAGATACGAATCGTTTTTCTTAACTTTCTCATGACATAAGTTTTACTAAATTTTTCTTGTAAATAGTAAAGACGCAAAACGGTGAGGATTCTCAGAAAAGGTAAATGATTCTCCACGACCATTGCCATGATACCATGATCATATTTTTCACCAATATTTAAATATTCTAAGGCTTGTTCATAATCTTCAGAATAATAAGCGAGTAAGGCCCTTGCCCACCATGCTTGTAGTGTTGACCTCTCCGCACCCTCCTTGGTTGTGGACGGCATATCTCATCCGCTGTCTGTGTCCCGACCCTCGTCA
>JBCCIA010000263.1:0-8834 GCA_039028475.1 Spirochaetota bacterium
ATTGCCAACAAAAATAAAGAGGAGTTTTCCTAAAGCGAACTTGCCAGAATGATTGATTCGTAAAAGTGAAAAATACAATACAGGAAATATTATATTTAAAATAAAACCAAGGATTTTATTTTCTACACTCATAAAATGGTCTAGCAAAGCGGCAAAGGACACGCAGGTCGAACCGGTCATGCTTAAAAGCAGAACTTTGTTGCATAGCACAGCAGTTTTTTTGTCTCGAATGCTGGTTTCGGGAAGGTTGCGGTAAATTAGTTTGTTTAGAAATGCTTGCATAAAAGCCTTATTGCCCTCTGTCCAATAATTTGTGTTGGGACTGGGCTTTTAATCATAGGATCACATGACTTTCAGGAAAAGTCAAGTCGTATGAAAGAACTAACCCTGAAAATTTAGAGAGACATGTGTTTCTCTCCCCACCTCTTCATAGAATTGATAACCGGAAGTAGACTTTTGCCGTAATCTGTAAGAAAGTATTCTACTTTGGGGGGAACCTGTGGATAGACTGTACGGGTGATGATCGCATCCTTTTCTAATTCTCGTAGTTGTTGTGTGAGCATTTGTTTGCTTATCCCCTCAATAGCTCTTTGCAAAATGCCAAAGCGGTTGACACCTTTGCTGAGAAGATAGAGGATGATCGGTTTCCACTTGCCTCCGATGCGACTCAAACAAAAGGTAACTGGACAATTATTTGGTTCTATATCGGCTTTTTTGATAACTTTTTTGTTCATATCGTAATTTTTTCCTTTAGTCTGTTTTTTATGACTACTTGACTTTTTCATACTTTGTGGCTATACTTTATACATAAAAATTAATATTCGCAAGGAAAAAATATGAAAAAATTCATTTTGTTAAGTTTGGCTGTGATGACTCTGTCTTTTTGTAGTGGTCCTAGCAAGAGAGCTATGGCGATCCATATGGTGCAGGAACCTGTTACATTAAACGAAGTAAAAGCGTATGCTTTGGGAGAATGGGTGAGTCTTTCTACGGAATTGCGTCCTACCGAAGACCGGACTGGCAAGGGAAAGATACAGCCTACATTCTTAACACGTAATTTTAAGTTCATGGATAAGGATAAATTTGCAGGAACTATCACGATGTATGCCGACCCCTATGGCAAAACTCCACTCATGATTTTTGATTTTCGAGGAGTGGTAAAATGGGGCAAAGAACATCCCATTGTCAAAGGAGCTTGGGAGATTGACTATACATTAAATTCTGAATTTGCCTTGACCCCTAAACACCCTCTTGCAGTTAAAATGCTCAACTCAGTTCCCACAGCAGGACTCAAGAAATTTCAAGTAAACGTAAAGCAAAGCATTTTGAAAAAAGCATTTCCTATGTTCAATATCATTAAAAATCAAATCGTCACTGACTATGATTTGATCTACTTCAAAAATGGACTGTTGTTCATGGGAGCGAAGCATGTAGATGGGACGCCGTTTGACAAACCAGAGAGGAGGCCACAACAATTACAGATTCCTTTGCTGAAGGTATATAATTTGTAAAAAAGAATATTTACTAGAGCAAAGTAATTTTTTGCAAAAGCGAACTCTAAGCCTTTGAATCTAGTAGACACATAGAATAAGGGAAAAAGACTAGAACTATGCCCCTTATTCGCTTTTTCATCAGCCAGCGCCTTTTTATGAATTTGCTCAGTATCTTTCTTATAGGTCTGGGTTATTATTCTTTGACATCTTTAAACCGAGAGCGCTTTCCGGTTGTAGAGCTGGATTTGGTAGTTATTACTGCGATTTATCCAGGAGCCTCTCCCGATGAAATGGAGAGTTTGGTAACTGACCGAATCGAGGACAAACTCAAAGAAGCGGATGGTATTAAGGAGCTGGATTCTTATTCGATTGACAATCGTATCGGTGTGGTTGCTACCCTCGAACCAGATCTGTATGATAGGCGTGCTGTTGTCGATGATATCCGGCGTTTGGTGGATTCGATCCGTGACTTTCCTCTTGATATGGAAGAACCCATTGTCACTGAAATTAATTCGCGTAAACGTGCGATAGGTACTGTTGTGATAGCATCCAAACAGGATTCTAACAATTACCGTAAGCTACGCGAAAAGGCTCGCTTTTTAGAAGATGGTATCAAGGAGTTAGAGGGCGTTGCGGAAATTAAAAAAAATGGCTACTTCGAACGTGAATTTCGTGTGGAACTAGAGCCAGAAAAAATGCAGCGCTATGGGGTTGGAGTTGACCAAATCTTTCTAGCAATTGCCTCGCGCAATACTGAAATTCCCATTGGTTCCGTCAAACAGGGTGGTAGGGAAATTATTCTCAAGACCCCAGGAAAGGTACGAACCGCAGAAGAAATTGGTAATATCGTTGTACAGGCAAACGAAGAAGGGCATGTTGTTTACCTCAAACAAGTTGCCAAAGTTTCCGATGATTTTACGACCCCTCTGATTTTAACACGAGTCGATGGTCGCCAAGCGATCACAATGACGATCTTTAAAAAATACCGCCACGATACTATCGATACCATCGAAAATATACAAAAATTTTTACATACCTCTCTGCAGGGTGAAAAAGCGAAAAAAGAGTTTGTCGTTCGTATCATTAGCAATAGTGCCCAACGAATCAAAACGCGAATCCAGGTACTATCGTCTAATGCCTATATTGGTATCGGCCTGGTACTTGTTGCTTTATTTGTGTTTTTGAGTTGGCGGATTGCTCTTATCACTGCGGTTGGTATCCCGCTCGCTTTTAGCATTACGTTTATTTTCATGAAGCTGTTGCATTACAATCTAGACCTTCTCACCTTACTGGGTTTGATTGTGGTAGTTGGAATGATAGTCGATGATGCAATCATTGTAGCAGAAAATATATATCGTTATATAGAAGCCGGTTTGGACCCGCAGAAAGCAGCGATCAAAGGGGCGAGTGAAGTCATCATGCCGGTAGCCGCTACTATCTTAACGTCTATTGCGGCGTTTACTCCTTTACTGTTGATGAGCGGTGTTCGTGGCAAGTTTTCTTTTTTCATCGCTATTGTAGTAATTCTCGCCTTAAGTGCCTCTTGGCTAGAGTCTATGTTGACTTTACCTGCACACGTTGCTGACTTTGGTGGAGAAAAACCCAAGCAGCCTAGTAAGTTTCGTTTCTATGCAGACAAATTTTTTCTCTCTATGCGTGACTTTTATGTAAGAGTTTTACGTTTGGCTTTACGCTTTAAGTATTTTGTCATCACTACTATGCTAGTATTTTTATTTGTTTCTATCGCCGCTATTATATCAGGAAATCTTGCATTTGTACCTTTCCCAAGAGATGGGATCGAGCGTTTTATATTTGCTTGTAAAGCCCCCTTGGGAACTGAGTTGTATGAAACAGAACGGCGGGTACGCAAGGTTGAAAACTTCTTAACCACAAATGTAAAAAAAGCTAGCAATCCGAATAATCCTAAACCAGACGAAGAATTGCTCTCTTTTCGCTCTTTGCTGGGTGCTATACAGAGTAGGCCAGGTTCACGTTACTCGGAGTACAGTAGTAGCTATGCAGTTGTCTTTGCAGATCTAACTGGACATAATACACGCAAACGAAAAGGAACTGCAATTATCAAAGACCTAAATGCTAAGTTAGCTAGCCAAATTGATCCAAGCTATATAGATTGTAAAATCAAAAAAAGTTTGTTTGGAGCATCTACCAAAGGCTCTATCGAATTGCAAGTGGTGGGGGATAATTTGCTGGTATTGCAAAAAATTACTGATGAAATCACCAAAGCTATTGCAGTGCCCAATCCCATCTACACTGTAGATGACAATATAGAAAGAGAAAAGAGTGTAATGCGTATTGAAGTTCCGCAATCAACCCTAGCTGTGATGGGCTTGAACAACCAAGTGCTCAACAACACCTTACGTACCGTTTTCGAGGGTTCGACCCCTGCTGCTTTGCGTTTGGACGGAGAGGAGGTTAAGGTTAGGCTTATATTTCCAGAGGAGAAGCGCAACCACATCGATTCTTTGCAAAGTGTGTACCTTAGCAACCAACGCGGGATGTTGGTGCCAATCTCGCGTATCATCCGCGTTACCGAAGACAAATCTGCTGCTAAAATTATACACAAGAATTGGAAGCAGACCCTAACCGTTTTTGTAGACCCACAAGAAAAAGGCACTTCTGCACGTTCTGTTGTCAACCTACTACGAGAGAAAATTTTGCCCATACAAAAAAAATACCCTTCGTATAGCATTACCTTTGCAGGTTCCTATAAGGAAGAAAAGGATGTGCAGAATGAATTGTTAAATTCTTTTTATATCGCCTTGTTGTTTATCTTTTTGATACTCATTACCCTATTCAAATCTGTGTTTCAACCAATTATGGTGATGGTGGCGATTCCCCTTGGTTTTATAGGTGCTGTTGTTGCAACGCTTGCACATGGCATTCCGATGAGCTTTATGGGAGGGATTGGCTTTATTGGTCTTGTTGGTGTGGTAGTCAATGATTCCTTGGTGATGGTAGAATTTATCAACAAAGCCATCCAAGAGACTTGGCAATCGTTTCTACAACGCTGTAAAACAATGGAACGAGCAGAATTTAAAGAGTTGATGGTGAGTTGGAAGCAGGAAAGTTCAGAGCTGGTCATAGAAGGAGCTAAGTTGCGTTTCCGCCCTGTTCTCTTGACAACTATCACCACATTTTTTGGTCTTATCCCTACCGCTTATGGGATTGGTGGTGATGACCCTTATATCAAACCACTGGCGATTGTCTTTGCTTGGGGACTGATTTTTGCGACTATCAATACCTTGCTTGTTATCCCAGCCATTTACTTGAGTTACCTCCCGGCTCGTTTGCGTTTTTCGTATTTGTTGGGTAAGATTTTTAATAGGAGTGAGTAAATTATGTGGATGTTACATCTTCTTGTGTATGGAAAATTTCTACTCCTATTCTATCGATGTGCTTTTTAACTTCTTTGTCTTTGATGGTGTTATAGTCAACTATATCAAAAAAGTAAATTAGAGGGCATTCTTCATTTAACTTATAGTACAAAGAACTAACAGTATCTAAGGTTATGCTTTCGCCAGCAATGGCAATGTCAACATCCGAGCCGGTTTTGTAGTTTCCTTTTGCTCTGGAGCCAAAGATATAGGCTTTTTCGATTTCGGAGTAAGCGGCAATTGTTGCGAGGATGAGATTGAGTTCCTGTTCTGTTAAACCAAATTTATTCTTTAAATTCATTCTTTTTCTGAAAATTGTTGTACTAAGTTTTGGATAATCTGATAATACTTTTCTCGTATCAAAGTTTCCGTTTGGACAGTGATCTCTTCGTTATATGTATGAGACATTAAGTTTCTTTTCTCTAAGGCGTCTAACCATGTACTGCCCTCTTGGATAAAACCGATTTGAAAGGCTGTTTTTAGGGTTTCTCTTGGTGTTTTTACCGGATACCCTTCAAATTCAAGATAATCCTTGAGGGTCTTCCAGGAGAGTTCGAATGTGTATTCAAAGCATTGGATTAACCCTTGGACTTCAAATTTATTCAGTTCAGATTTCTGCATAAACTCTGTTAATTGTGTAAATGCTTTCTGTAAATTTGCATATCGTTGTTTCCATCGTATGTCCATTTGCCTATGCCGCCTCTTGTAGTAAAAATTTCAAGTTGTATTCTGACTATTTCGTATCTAATACTGTCAGTTTCGGTTTTTTTTAGTACGCATTTCTGAGAAAGTCTGGATGCCTATAGGCAGCTTTTTCATGATTCCATAATCTTTTGCTCAGAAAGACTTTGTCAATTTATTTATTTCGTGGGTTTCGTTGTTGGACTATCGTCTAAGGTAACTTTCTTCTATAGGCTGCAAACTTTTTGCCACGGTCGTAGCTTTCCGTAGAACTGAATAATACTTCTATAATAATTTCAGGATTGAGCAGGGTATTTTATTTATCATCTAAAAATATCCTTTATAAGAATAAGTCTGCCTGTGACCTAGCTATTTTTGGGAAAAGAAGTTATGCAATTTGCGTGAGATACTGGCACGATTGTTTCCATTTGCGATGGATGTTTGCACTAGTTCTTTCACTTTTTCGTATTCCGATTCTTTTTCATCTGTTATACTGCCTATGGGGATTTCAATAATTTTCATTTCGTTTACCTAATAATCAGTATACTATTAGAAGAGACAAAATAGCAAAACTTTGCATTTTTTTCTGAAAAAAGGATCGTAAAAACCTTGCCAGTTTTCTCGAATGAAAATACAAAGAATCCTAGAAATCATATTTAGGGGAGTTCTATGGCAATACCTACTCCGGAAATTATTTCGGCTGATAACGGTGATCTGGTTCAAAAAATCGTGGATGCTACGGCAAAAAACCACACTTCAAGCAATGACAGGTTTATGTCTTCACAGCTTAGGGCATCAGAAAAGCATATCAAAGCTATTCTAGAGGGTTGCAAAGTTGAGGGGATTACTGACCTGGGGCAAATCGCTTATATTCTAGGGACAGTTCGTCGCGAATCTTTGATGGGTAACTGGATGATAGAGAGAATCCCTGAAGAGAAGGCGAATGCCAATTATGGTGGACGTTTTGGCAATGACAATCCTGGAGATGGTTATAAATATAGGGGTAGGGGCTATGTACAAATTACTTTTAAGGCCAATTATGAGAAATTTGGTAAGTTATTAGGGCTTGATCTGGTTGCTAACCCGGATGATGCTATGGACCCTGCTACAGCTGCCAAAATTTGTATTGTGGGCATGCGAGACGGCACTTTCTCTTATAAAGGTACGCTCTCCGATTTTATAGGCGGTAGCAAAAGAGATTTTTTAAACGCACGCAATACTGTAAATCCAGCTGAGCTCATCCGTGCTCCGCAAAAAGCGAAATTGATTGTTGCTTATGCAGAGAGCTATTATACAGCACTGGGGGGATAAGTTATGTCGCTTACAAGTTCGGATGCTACCTTGACAGAGGATGTTTTGATTGAGCGTTTGTTGGAAGCGACTGCAGAGAATTACCACTCTGATGCAGATCGTTTTCTTCCTTCATACATCAAAGAATCCTATTACCACGTCAAAGCTCTACTTCACGCTTGTAAAATATATGGGGTGCACCTAGCGGCAGAAAAAGCCTACGTCCTTGCTACCGCTCGTCGAGAATCTTCGTTGGGCAATACCATGCATGAGCAAATCGACGAGGAATACGCAAACCTAAACTATGCAGATCAAATAGGCAACGGTGATGTTGCCTCCGCAGATGGCTATTACTTTCGTGGACGAGGCTATGTGCAGTTAACGGGGAGAGCTAACTATGAAGATTGGGGTAGTCGTCTGGGTATCGATCTTCTGCAAAATCCTGAAAGGGCGATCGAGCCTACGATTGCTGCAAAGATTTGTGTCATCGGTATGCGTGATGGGACATTTACACGCAAATACAAACTGAGTGATTTTTTTGCCCACGACAAAACTGACTTTTTTGCTGCTAGAAATATTGTCAACCCCAGAGAAGTTTTGCGCAATTCCCAGCTTAGCAAGATAACCGAAGCTTACGCAGAAAGTTATCATAAGGTTTTAGTAGAGTTTTAGGATTTCTTATAAAACGTTTCACACTTTTGCAAAGCCTCTACGGCTTTTTCTTCCTCTCCCAAATAGTAGTAACAGATCCCTAGGTTGTTCCAAGAGCCATAATTTTCAGGATTTATGTACAAAACATTTTGGTAGAACTGTACCGCTTGCTTGTAGTGCCCGCTTTTCCGTTCTGCATCAGCCTTCCTATACCATTCCATTTCTCGTAGAGGCGGTTCAAGATGCATTTCGCGGCACATCACTAAGAGCTGCGCGGTATCTTTTGGATTTTCACCGGGAGATTGTTTCAGATAAAATTCAACTTCTGAGGCATACTCTTCCTTGGCTCGGATGAGCATTGTGAGGTTTTCTAGGACAAAGGGAGAGAACTCAGGCTGTGTTAGTGAATGCAATAAATTTTCTTTGAAAGGTAGGAGAAGTTCCGCTTCCTTTTTGCTACGGTAGCCTAATTCAAAGAGTAAAAATCTACCTACACGAACCTTCGGTTCTTCCTGTAATAATTCTTGCAAGGCTGCGTAGTTTTTCTCATTGATGTACTGGTTGGTTAAAATGACTGTTGCATATTCTTTGCTATATTTTGTTTTTTCTTGCAGACAGATCTTTACTTTGGCAATGAGATCCTTACTCAAGTTTTTATTTTCTCTACTTGCCTTATGGAGGTAGGAGAATACCCCTTTGCGTACATGGGGGTCGGGGTGGAATAGGAAACTGTAGAGAAGGGGAAGTTCCATTTGTTCGTGGTAGAGGTAGGCTAGTAAGTTGCCGGCTAAAAAGCGAATCTTATATTTCCTGTGCGTAAGCAATTGTGTAAGAATTTTTTGTAGGTTTTGCGAAAAAAGCAATTCTTCGCGAAAAAACGATAAGCATTCAAAAATGGCTATATGAGATTTGACGGATTGGCTATTTTCGAGTAAGGAAATTAGACTTGGCAGGTAGTCTAAAAAGCGAATTCTTGCCTTGCTCTCTTGCAGTTCCCAAAGGAGTAAGGGTAAGTTGCTTTCACCAAATTCATCAGGTCTGTTCGTATGCATTTTTATGGCAATTTGTCTTTGTCCAGGGGTAAAACCAGCTGGGCTATTGTATTCTCACTTTGCCGGGAGGATTGGATGGTAAAAAGGTCCCTGTTATAGCCCGACTGCGAGAGCAAAATTACAATCAATGTAATCCCCATTCCTGTCCCCTCTGTATTGTCTGCGTGTGACATATAAAAATCGGTCGGTTCGCATTGGGTCGTCGCCAGCTCCCGTCTAGTCGGTTTGCATTCGAAACCTTTGTCTGTATCAGCGTTGGAACTGGGTACCGG
>JBCCIA010000264.1:0-8808 GCA_039028475.1 Spirochaetota bacterium
AGCAGATTCCTAGTAAGGAATTCTCGATTCTTTTCCAGAAACCTTTTTTTGTAATTGGCGATTTAAAACCCAATATTCTAAAAGATAGGTGGGCAAGGGGAACCATTCGTTGGACTGTCAAGCGTCTCAAAAGTCTCTATTTCAGTAAAGATCCAAATAAAATTTTAGCGATTTGGTTATTTAAAGATAATACCAGTTATCGCAAGTATACTAAGCAGATCTGGAATAGTGTTCCAGATACTCCCTATGGCTATTATTCTCCCTACCATAAAGCCTTGGTGATGAATATCGCTACAGGTGGTGGAACTTTGGTGCATGAAATAGTCCATCCTTTTATGGAGGCTAATTTTCCAGAATGTCCAGATTGGTTCAATGAAGGTATGGGGTCTCTTTATGAACAGTCAGGAGAACGCAAGGGCAGAATTATGGGTTTGACCAATTGGCGGCTCGCGGGTTTGCAGGAATCGATCCGAGACAAAGAGTTGATGTCGTTTCGGGAGCTTACAGAGATTGAAGGTTTCTATGACAAAGAAGATGGCTACGGGATGGCACGCTACCTTTGCTATTACTTGCAATCTAAGCGGCTCTTAGTCACCTACTATAAAGAATTCACCCAAAACGTTGCGAAGGATCCATCTGGCTATAAGACCCTACAAAAAGTTTTACAAACCACCGATATGGACAAATTCCAAAAAAAATGGGAAGCCTGGGTGATGCAATTGAAGTTTCCTCCTTCTACTTAAATAGGCGTATTGCACCATAAAGCAATATTTTCCCGTTGCGGATCAGTAAGAATTTGCTCCAAGCGGTATTTATCAGATTTTTGCAAGTGCTGCACTAGGTTTGGAAATTTTCAAAATTGTTTTTTGGGAACTCTCCCACTCTAGCATAGGGATAGGAGCCAACCATTTTGGTCTTGTGGTAGTTGTTCAATCCAGAAATAGCAACACTTTCGGCCTTATCTAAATCTACTTGCCCATCTGGAGTGATACAGCTTCTGTCGATATGAATGTGTTCAACTTTGCCTACAATTAGAATTGTGCCGTTTGCTTTGATAGGAATTTCTTCTTGTAAACTCATACCAAGTTTGATTTTACTTTCTTTGACATAAGGAGCTGGAAAGTTCTCGAGATATTCTTCTGTAAGTCCACACGCAGTAAATTCGGAGTCTGCATGTTTGGCAGATGTATAATGCGCTTTGTCTGTTATCTGCTGGTTGATGTGATTTAGAGTATAAACTCCTGTTTCTTTAATGTTTCTATAGCTGTGACGCGGAACTGTCGTAGGTCTTAGGACAAATCCTATGAAAGGCGGATGGGAACCTAAATGGGTAATAGAGCTAAATACGGTTAGATTTGTAGTACCAGATTCTGATTGGGTGCCTAGTAAATTTGCTGATTTAAAACCTGTGATGCTGTTGATGAGCTTGAGGCGAAATGTTTTGTGCATTTCTTCTACATCTTTGAGTGAAAAATGAGTCATGGGATTTTAGCCTTTAATAGTTCTAATTTGCGATGTCAATGCAGTATTTGCGAGTTTTTAAAAGAGTAAAGCAATTAAAGTTTCGTGTCTCACTCAAACCTGGCCAAGAATAGAGTCGAGTTTGTCGTAGGTACTGTGAAAGAACCTATATCGCCAAAGGTATATCCCAACACATAGGCTTTGCTAGATATAACTTTAATCCCAGTTACTACTGGACCTGCTGTTGAAGAAGACAATGCATAACTTACATTACTGACGTTGCCCGAAGTGTCTATTTGTAGTAAGAACACATCGCCAGCAGCGACTTCCGTGGTTGCCACTGAGTTGATGGTTCCATTGGTCGTACCAGCTACGTAAAGCACATCAGATTCTATAGCAATACCACCACTAGGAAAGCTAGAGTAGGTAGTGACGGAAGAACTACCATTGATTACGGTAACCCACCTTTGGTTGCCTGAACTGTCATAACTTGCAACAAAGGGAGTCCCCCCCGTCCCACTGGAGTAGGTTTGGCCTTCGATAGTCCCTGTGGTTAGCCCTGTGATATAGACGTTGCCAGAAGAATCGAGAGCAACACCATAGTTCTGGTTTTGTGAGCCTGTAATGGACTTTGCCCATTGAAAGTTGCCTGATAAATCGTATTTTGCAAGATAAGAAAGCGTAAGGGAGCTACTAGTAGAGGTTGAAAAATTATACGATGAGTTTCCTGAGACATAGATAGCGGAGTTAGCAGTGTCTATTACTGCTGCTTGTGGATTGACGAAAGTTCCTGAGTGACCCAACAGGTGGATACTTTGGCAATCACTGCCACCACTGGGAGGCTGGGTATATCTCACAATGTATTGATCAGAGGATCCGGTAAGTGTCGCAGCTCCGCAATTTCCAAGACCTGTAAAATTGGCTGAAATTGCCCCTACAATGTAAAGAGCATTCTCATCTACGAGTGCAATGGTCTCAAAAGAGCTGGAAGTGCTGAAAATATTGAGATAGTTGAAAGCAGAAAGAAATTCACTCCCCGAAGTATTGTAAAGATTCAAAAGAAACCCTGAGCTAGAGTAGATCGGTTGGTATACATAGGTAGAGTTCGTAGTAATGGTACGGCCCAATAGACTTGAACCTGTGCCATATAGTGTAATCCAGGAAACATTCATCGAACTATCAACCTGAGCAACCAATGTGTTTGTACTGGAAGCAGTGTAACCTGTAGAATTGGAAAGAGCAAAGTCTGATGTTCCATTAATATAGAAATTGCTGCTAGAGTCAGCAGTGATACTCTTGGAAGTAACAGAACCACCCGATTCACCAATATAAGTGACGTTGGATAGCGAGAGGCTTGTCGTTGTGGCTGTAGATGTATCGGTTGAGGTGTTTGTGTCAGTGGTTGTTTCAGCCGTAGATAATAAATTGCAAAAACTTTGTGTTGAATCCAGTAAGCACAGCTCACTCAAAGAGTGTTCTAACTTTTGTGCAATTTTGGCATTGCACGAGTAGATAAAAAAAATAAGAACGACAAATTTATAGAGTTTCACAATACATTAGACGAGAAATTCTTTGGGTTCCTTTACAAAAAATGGTTTGACGGGCAGGTTTTTCAAGATTTATTTTCGAATGGTAGCTTATGCTACTTAGGAGTTTCCATTCCGAATTAGCGGAATCTTGTGTATGAAGCCAATCACTGCTAGAAAATGGTGTGACGATTTTGAAATAGTCTATGAAAGCCAGGAGCCCTATGTCAATTTTTTACCACAAATTCTAAATATCACTGAGCTTGTTATTATAGACCTCAAGGTCAGTGAAACCTGGCATTATAAGGGAGCGAAAGAAATTGATATCCAAATTCAATATGAGCTTGCAGGCAAGGGATATACGATCTGGACACAACGCTTAGGAGACTATATCAATTGCGATATTTTTTTGCTATTGAACCACCAGCTTGGTCTGACTGAATATAAATTTGCAGTTTCTCACACAGAGGAAACGGTTTATTTTATTTCTGCTACAGAAAAACGACAGCTAAAAGAGAAGGGAAGTAAATTCAGCCAGATTGATTTTGTGACTAGTTTTTATTTCCTGGTGTACAACATTGCAAAACATTTACAACACCAAGAGAGTGACTATACCTATACCATGCTTTCCCTGATGAATGATTTTGCGGAGGAATACCATATCCTAAATTACCAACAGAAAAATTTTCCAAGTGTCAAAAAGTATATTTTTGAAAATATCTATAGCAAACTCAATTGGGAGCAAATCGCAGCAAAACAAATTAGTATTGAGAATATCCATTTTTTGATCTAACGAATGATATGGAAATGTATCTGATTCGTGCCACAGAACTTACCAATAATACTAGACTTTTCTAAGCTCTAAAATTGTAATTTCAGGTGGTGCACCGACACGGATTGGTAAGGTATGGCTAAGTCCACGGTTAACGTATAGTTTGCTGCCTTTTTCTTCGTAGTAACCAGAGTAATAGGGGTAGACCCAGCTTACAGGGTTGACAATCGATTTATTGCTACTGGATAGTTTTATATGCCCACCGTGGGTATGCCCCGATAGAACAAGGTCGATACTCTTCTTTTGCAACCAAATGAAGTCGGCTGGGTCATGATTTAATAAGATGTTGGGCCCATCAGAAACTATGTTGTTTTGAGTCTGAGCAAAGAGTTTTTGAGCGAGCTTCATCCGTTCTCCGTAGATTCCGTGGTAGGGCCATGCATAGTCCATTCCTAAGAGGTTTATAATAGAACTGCCTTTTTGGATTGTTATGGTTTGGTTACGTAAGAAAGTGATCCCAGTTTGTTGCATATGGTTTAAAAATACCTTATGGTCATCAAAAAAATCATGATTTCCCAATACACAGTAAATCCCATCCGAAAAATAGGGTTTTATGGCTTTAAAAAAATGTACTACATCTTGGATATACAACAAACTAAAATCTAGAATATCTCCTGTTACTACGAGTAGATCTGCTTTATGGTTCTTGATACGATCGATACAAAACAGCATCTGCTGCGCTGGTAGAGAAGGGCCGATGTGGATATCGGATAATTGCATAATTTTGTAGCCATGAAATTCTCTGCCTAAATTTTTCAAACCGATAGGGATATTCTCTACTACAATTTCCCTAGAACCTAAAAGCATTCCGGAAACAAAACCTGTTGTACCAAGGATGGGGGAGTATTTGAGTGAGGTTGTCAGTAGAGAGGTTCCCTTGTGGAACAGAGCTTTTCGGGAAATGAGTTCTTGGTTGTTGTCAGAAGGAATAGTGTTTGTTTTTGTTTTGTGAACTCTTTTTGTTTGGATGAGAAAGATCGTTAGGTATACTAGCAATAATGGTAAGGAAAATAGAAAGCCGAGACTCCACATCAAACCTAGGTCAAATACGAGGGGAATATCTGGAGGAAATTTTGCATCATAAAATACAAAGCCTAGGACTAAAAAAAGTTTTATACAAATTATCAAAACGTAGGGAAGCAAAGTTTTAAGCTTTATTTTATTGATCTTCCACAAAATTCCTAAAAAGAGCGATTCTGATACAAGGATATAAAAAGATAATTTTAAGAGTACTAATTTACCGTACATTTTATCTTTTATTTTCCAATGAAAATGTGTTGTCAATATAATTTTAAATTCTTTCCTCTAATGCCTAATATATTGAAATGGTGAGTTGTGATTGCTGCTAGTAGAGAGATTGGGAAAGTACCATAGGCTAATCTTTCTCACCCAACAAGCGTAGTATATCCAAAAAAAGATTCACTATATCGAGGTATAGTTCTAAAGTGGCTAGAATGTACTCATCCGTGTTGAATTTTAATAGTATCTTAGAGGTATCCAACAGAATGTAACCACAAAAAATAAGAATACCTGCACTTGCATTCACAATAGATAGAATTTTCATGGGAAAGAGTATATAGCATATAGATGTACCAATGATGAGCCATAGGCCGCAGTATAGAAAACCTGACCAGGCCGAGAAGTCCTTTCTAGTGTTGTGGACATAGAAACTTAAACCGAAGAACAGAAGAGCCGTAACAAAAAGAGAGAGCCAGATCAAATGCCCTAGGCCTCTTTCCATATAATGCATTAGGCTAAACGAAAGGATGAATCCAGTGATCGCTGCGTAGCTCAGGAGTAAGGTGAGTCCTAAAACTTTTTTGCGCCGAAACCATAGCAAAAGTCCAAATATAGCAAAATACCCTACAACCAGACATTGTATTAAAAAAACGCTTCGTATGTTTAAAAGAATTCCAATATAGGCAAATAAGGCGGATATGAATAAGCTAATTGCTAGAAGCCCATAGACTTTTTGGATAAAAGTCTTCCGAACCAGAAGCGATTCTGCAAGTACGGGGTTCTCACTTTTGTATAGATTCGATAGCTTTTTTTTCTGTTCATTGCTTTTCTGCATACGCTTGCGTTTGTACTCAGTGAATTTTTCTTGTAAATTCTTGTTGAATTCTTTGATTTTGGTAATTTCACCCTTATCGACAAAGATACCGGAACAACTGTGACATTGATCCACTTCTACATCAAAGTGCTGTGCGTAGGCTTTGTGGTACAAGGTAGTTGTACAAACAGGGCATTCCATTTCGGTTCGTGTGCTGGAAGTATATATTGAGCTAGCGTGCAGGTCTGATTTTGTTTGTAAGGCGGCAGCTAGTTCGGAATGATCAAACCAGGTACCTCTACAACTGGGACAAAAATCGAGGTCTATGCCTCTGATTTTTTTGGAGTACATATATTCACCGCAACTGGGACATTTCATTAGGATACCCTCTGATCTACAATCATTGACCTATTGTTTCACTATAATGGATTTTTTTGCAATAAATTATTTCCTGACTTCAAAGCATTTCAAAAGGATTTAGTAAGCTCAAACCACATTTGGTAAAATCAGATACATTGCGTGTGACCAAGGTTTTGTTGTGATGGATGGCACTCGCTGCAATCAAAGAATCGGCCAATGTCATTGGCAAACCACTGCTTTCTGATTTGGAACGGAGCAGGCTTGAGATGTTGGCAATGTGCAGGTCAAGTGGCAAAAACTCCGGAGAGTAGGAGAGAAATTCATTCCACCAGGACTCCAACTTTTTCTTCTGATCTGTCTTACAACGATTGATACCATAACGTAACTCATGGTAACTGATGACGCTAAAGCAAAGGGATTCCTGCTCAGAAATCCACTTTACAACGCTTGCATTCCGTTTGGCTTTCGTCAACTCAGAGATGATATTGGTATCGATAAGAAACATAGCTAAAAAACAGAACTCTCTCTGTCCTGCCGCGAGGGCAGTTCCAAATCCATAGAACCTTGGCTCGCAGCCAACTGGACAGAAAAATCTACAAAACTAGCCCATTTGGGAACTTTGTGAACCAACACATCCAAGTCTTTCAGGCGGTGAAACTCTTCATAACTCAAAACAACCACCGAGGGCGTGTTGCGGTTAAAAACCACCTGTGGCTTTTCCTTCGCCCGTTGGATCAGCTCCGAAAATTGTGATTTAGCAGTAGCGACTTTCCAGTTCATCTTACCCTCCTATATATGACCATATTGATTTTATTTTTTATCAAATAATAGTCAAGTAAAAAATACAACCCTATTTTTTCGCTATATACTCCCCAAATCCTATATACCAACCGTTCTCAAAGGAAACCCCTATCCTTAGAAGATTGCCAAGTTGTCCTTAATTTAAAAAAAGACTTTTAGGCTCTGTTATGCTGAATTCATAAGAAATTTAAACTTGTCCTTATATATATAGATCAGTATTATATGAAGTGTCACTACCACCAAAGCTGGCAAAATTGTAGTTGGATCGAGAAATAGGTGAAAAGCAACAATATTCACACTGATGGGAGCCAAAGCAATGATCGCAAATAAAACCGTTCGATGAAAGAATATTCCGATAGCCACAAGAAGTTCTACCGCTCCTGTTAATTGCATGAGATAACCGGATGCAAAGAGTTGTTTGAAAAACTGATTGGCCGCAGGTGCCATCTCTATTTCAGGAAGAAATAAAAAGAATTTGTTCATTCCGAATATGATTAAATTCAAAGCCAATATCGATTTTACCAATAAGATTATGAAGTCGGACTTTTTTGATACGCTCATGAATCAACCCTCTTCCCTGACCGGCTTACCAATTTTACCCTGATTGTGGTTAAGCCATTTGATAATAAATTTGCTGACATTCTCCCAACCACTTTGCCCCAGGGTGAAGTGGGTACGACCTTTGAAGACTTTGAAATCAGTCACGCTTGGTGATTCTGAGTAGGCTTCATAATTGGCTGTAGTGAGATTCAGGGGAATTGTCTGATCTGCATCTCCTGCTACAAGCAGTAGCGGTGGACGCTTAGCTTTGAAGTCAATACCACTCACTTTTTTGTCCTGTGCACCCCTGGCCAATTTGCGTGAGGCCGGCACAAAATAAGTATCGTAGGCAAGTTGAGCTTTTCGATTACTCTGGTTGTGCATCCAACCATCCTTGAAATCTTCCAAGTCAAGCCAAATAGGTTCATTTTCATCAGCAAAAGGGCTAATAATCGCCCAGTTGTTTCGCAAAAGAGCCATGCTGAAAGCAGAAACGCCGGGAGGTGGCACAGAGTGGATGGCGACTCCAGCTGCACCGAGGTTTCGCTCCATCAAAATTTGGGTGATCAAGCCACCCATAGAATGGCCAATAATAATGGGCTTTTCCTTTTGTGCTTTTACGATTTTGGTGTAATAGTCGATGACCTCTGTCAATTCTAACCGAGCGAGTAAAGCATCTGGATGCTGGGTTCGAATCTCCCCAGGTGTTTTACCTTTGAAAATCGGCCAACTTGGATCAACTACCCTATAGCCCTGTGCTTTAAAAGAGGACTTCCATTCAGACCAGCAGATATTGGTCATATACAGGCCGTGGATAAAAACCACAGTCTTGGTCTCTATAGGTTTCTTCAATGAGGGGGAATAGATGGAGTTCATTTTTTGATTTGCACATACTGTGAAAAACATCATTAGGAAAGAGAGAGTGATGAAAAATATGCTTCGATTCATGTTTTTTCCTTTAGTAAAAATTAAACCTTGATTGCGTTTTATGGCAAGATCGAGTAGGTTGGTTTTTTGTTAGAAATTATACTACACCGTATAGTGTAATTTGTCAAATAATAAATATACGTTCAAAGAAAAAATCTTAAAGGATTCTAAATTTATGAATCGGTTTTCTATTGTTACTAGAAAGTTTCTACAAAAATGAATCCACCTACAGGAAGTATTTCTTTTGTATGATTGCTTAGAATCGAAAGCATTGTGGAAGACAAAAAAAATACCCAAATTTTTTTAGA
>JBCCIA010000265.1:0-8792 GCA_039028475.1 Spirochaetota bacterium
AATCTCACGGTTATAGAGATCGCGGATCGAAGTTTCTTCTGTACTAGGAACAGCGGTCAAAAAAATTCTTGCATCGCTTCTCTGCTGTGTTTCCATAATTAAGTCATTTATATTCTTTTGGTATTCTTCGGCACTGAGTTGGATCGCGTCATTTGTTCCTAGCTCTATTACTAGTATGTTGACTTGGCTCTCGAATACTAAATTGATTTCTTGTAGCCAGTCTCGTGTAGTCCTACCCTCTATAGCTAAGTTTCTTACAAAATAGTTTGTTCCCAATCTTTCTTGTAGAGAGAATGCATTCGAACGAAAAGATAAGGAATCTCCTAAAACGGTTACGGCTATTGGTGCTGGATCTGAGGCTAACAATGGCAATAAATCAGTTTTTTTTTTCTTGGCATGGTAACAGGAGGTAAAGATGACAAATACCACAATGTAAATAGTTCTGATTGACATTAGAATTCACTCTATCTTATAGTAGATACCAAATTATATGATACCATATAGAGGTGTTACAAATGCAATTTAATTTTGTTTTGATTTTTCTCTTTTGTCTACATTTTATTTTTCTTTCTAACTGTGTTTCCAATTTTAAATGTGTAAGAGGCAATTGTTACAATAATAATAGCGTAGTAGAGTTTAAGAATGGTGCCCGTTATGAAGGGGAATACAAGAAAGGGAAATACCATGGTTTAGGCAAATTTACCTATGCCAATGGAGATGTGTACGAAGGACAGTTTTTTGCAGGGATTTTTCAGGGAAAGGGTGTTTTTACTTATTCTGATGGTTCTATTTACAAAGGGCATTTTCGGAATGGTGAGTTCGATGGTAAAGGTAAGATGGACTATCCCAATGGTGACACATACGAAGGGGATTGGCTCAATGGGCAAAAACACGGTTTTGGAAAATATGCATTCAAAAGTGGCATTGTCCAGGAAGGCAAATTTCAAAATGATAAATATATTAAGAAGTGAATCTCTCTTGTACTAGATTTTTTTCATTTAATTTAGAAGGGGGTCTTTTGTATGTTCTGCAAAGTACTTATAAATACCTCCCTTGCTCTTAAGGGCTTCTCGCCATGCTTCTTCAGACTGTTTCTCAAAGATAAATTCAACTTTTGCGTCATGGGGAACCCAAGATTTTCTTTGGAATTCTGATTCTAATTGCCCCGCTCCCCAGCTAGAATAGCCATGAAAAACACAAAAGTTACTCTCTTGAGAAGAGATCAGCTCCATTAGCAGTTCATAACTTCTGCTGAGAAAAACACCTGACAAAATCTCAATACTAGACTCATTCTTAAGATTTGGGGTTTGGTGCAAAATCGTAATGAAGCTTTGGTCTACGGGACCTCCCCAAAACATTTGCATGTTTTGTGTTGCTTCTTTGGATACTCCAGCAATCGCATCAAAAATAGTAAGGTGCGACTGTTTGTTGATTACTAAACCAAATGCACCTTCCTCATCATGCTCTATCATCAACACCAATGATTTGTTGAAGTCATCCGTGATGATGCTAGAATTTGAAATAAGAATCTTGCCCCTATAAGATTTAAAATTTTTGTCAGTCATTTCTTATTACTGATTTAAAGAAATTTGTTCTAAAATTTTATGAGCGATCTCTAGTGTTTTAATATCCTTATTGCCGTCTACAATGGGTTTTTGCTCACCTAAAATACACCTAACAAAATGCTCGTGTTCCTGTTTGAGTGGGTTATCTTTATGAACAAATATCTTTTCGACAATAGATTCTTGTCTATAGCGAATCGAGTCAGAACCTAACTGGGTATTCGAAGATGCCTGTCTGTGCAATTTGATTTCTTGGTCTGCAAAGTCCAATTCTATATACACATTTTTATCAGAAATGTTTAAACTTCTGATTTTAGATTGTGTACAGCGGGATGCAGAAATCTTTGCGACACAGCCATTGGCAAATTTTATAATTACGGTTGCTACATCTTCGTGTTCTGAGTATACTTTATTACCGAGAGCATGCACCGAGGTTACATCAGCATTGACAAGGTTCAAAACGATATCTATATCGTGAATCATCATGTCTAAGACCACCCCTACGTCTGTGATTCGGTTGTTGAAAGGAGCCAATCTTCTGGATTCGATAAGGATGGGGTTCTCCACTATTTTATTTAACTCTAAAACCGCTCCATTGAACCTTTCTACATGACCTACTTGAAACGTTAAGTTTTTCTGTTGGGAAAGTTCTACAAGTTCTCTCGCTTGCTCAACAGTTTCTGCGATTGGTTTTTCTACCAAGACATGTTTGCCGGTTTCTAAGGCTTCTTTTGTAATTTTATAGTGCAAAAATGTGGGAGCTGCAATGATAATACCATCAGAATTTTCTAGCAGCTCACTTGGTTCTGCAAACGCTTGTGTTTCATATTTATCTGCGATTTCCTGTCTTCGGTTGGAATCGGCATCGTATACTCCTACCAAAGTTGCATCTTGGACTTGTTTTGCTACATTAACGTGGTACTGGCCCATATGGCCGACACCAATGATTCCTAATCTAACCTTTTCCAATTTTTGTACCACCTACTTTTTGAAAAATCCGCCTTTAAAAATTCCTGAAAGGGTTGATTCTCCTGACTCTTTTGCAAATTCTAATAAAAGTTCTTTTTGTTTTTTAGAAAGCTTTTTCGGAATTTCTACTTTTATAACTACTAGTTGATCGCCTTTTCCATAGGAACCTAAATAGGGAATACCGTTACCAGCCAATCTAAAGACTTGTCCAGACTCTGTTCCTTCTGGAATTTTCATCATGATGTTTTTCCCTTCAATAGTAGGAACTTCAATTTCGCCACCCAAACAAGCCGTAACCATCGAAATATTCTTTGTAATTACTAGGTCATTGCCTTGTCTCTCAAAATCTTGGTGTTTTTTGATATGAGTCACAACATATAGATCTCCGGGAGGACCTCCGTTGGGACCAGCTTCCCCTTCTTTGGAGACTTTCAAACGGCTACCTGACTCAACTCCTGGTGGAATTTTGATATTGATCGTTCTTCTTCTTTCTACTAGACCTGAACCTTTACAAGTTTTGCATGGATCGCTGATGATGGTACCTTTTCCACCGCATCTGCCACAGGTAGTAGCTATGGAGAAAAAACCTTGTGTTCTACGGATTTGTCCAGTTCCACCACAATCGGGACATGTCATGGGAGTAGAGCCTTTTGCAGCACCAGTACCATTACAGTCTGCACAAGTTTCTGAGCGTGGTATGTCGATTTTATACTCTTGCCCTTGCGCGGCATCCTCTAAGGTGATCTCTAAGTTGTAGCGCAGATCGCTTCCCTTTCGGGGACCTGAACGTCTCTGTCCTCGACCACCGCCAAAGAAATCGCCAAAAATGTCTCCGAAGTCTCCAAAAATATCAGAAAAATCGGTATAGGCTCCCTGGCCAAAACCAGCGCCTCCTGCATTTACACCTGCTTTACCGAATTGGTCGTACATCCGTCTCTTTTCGGGGTCACGCAGTACTTCGTAGGCTTCTGTGGCCTCTTTGAATTTATCTTCTGCCGCTTTATCACCCTTATTTTTGTCAGGATGGTACTTGATCGCTAGCTTTCGATAGGCTTTTTTGATTTCATCATCCTTGGAGTTTTTGGAAACTCCAAGGATTTCATAGTAACTTTTTTCACTCATGTTTATTTTTTATCATCATCGACAACAGTATAATCTGCATCTACGACTTTTTCACCAGAAGCATCTTCTTTCTTGCCATTACTTGCATTTGGATCCGCTTGCTGTTGTTCGGCTCCAGGAGCACCTGGTTGTCCTTGTCCTGCATCTGCATATACGCTTGCACCAATTTGTTGAGCAATATTACTCAAAGATTCTTTGGTTGAACGAAGTCTTTCCAAATTGTCAGATTCGACAGCTTCTTTCGCACGCTTTACTTCGTCTTGTGCGAGTTGCTTGTCGTTGTCTTTGATTTTGTCCCCAGCTTCATTAATGGTTTTTTCTAAAGTATATGTCAAGGATTCGATTTCATTTTTAAGATCTGCTTTTTCGCGGAACTCTTTATCCTTGCTTGCATTTGCTTCAGCGTCTTTGACCATTTTTTGGATTTCATCTTCAGAAAGCCCGGAAGAGGATTCTATACGAATCTTCTGTTCTTTTCCTGTTCCTAAATCTTTCGCTGATACATTTACAATACCATTGGCATCGATATCAAAGGTTACTTCAATCTGAGGTACTCCACGTGGTGCAGGAGGGATTCCCACTAAGTCGAATCTTCCCAAAGTTCTATTGTCTTTGGCCATTTCTCTCTCACCTTGCATCACATGCACGCTTACTGCGTTTTGGTTGTCCGCAGCAGTTGAGAATACTTGTGATTTCTTGGTTGGAATCGTGGTATTTCTATCAATGAGTTTAGTCATAACGCCACCGAGGGTTTCAATTCCCAAGGAAAGTGGAGTTACATCCAATAGTAGTACATCTGTTACATCTCCAGCTAAGACACCACCTTGGATGGCAGCACCCATTGCAACAACCTCATCGGGGTTTACAGAACGGTTTGGTTCTTTGCCGAAAATGCCTTTTACCAACTCTTGCACCGCTGGGATTCTTGTGGAACCACCAACTAAGATGACTTGATCAATTTCAGAAGCTGATAAACCAGCGTCTTTTAGTGCATTTTCGCAAGGAGCTTTGGTTCTTTCTACCAATTGTTTGGTAAGTTGATCAAATTTCGCTTTTGTCAATGCCATATCCAAGTGTTTGGGGCCACTGGCATCTGCAGTGATAAAAGGTAGATTTATTTGAGTCGATGCGGTTCCAGAAAGCTCGATTTTAGCTTTTTCCGCGGCTTCTTTTAGACGTTGGGAAGTATTCTTATCTTTGCTGATGTCGATTCCAGTTTCTTTTTTGAATTCTTCTACCATCCAGTCCATAATTGCGTCGTCAAAGTCGTCTCCACCCAGGTGTGTATCACCGTTGGTTGATTTTACTTCAAAGACACCATCGCCCAATTCAAGGATACTAACGTCAAATGTTCCACCACCAAGGTCGTAAACTACGATTTTAGAGCTATCTTCTTGCTTGTCGAAACCATATGCTAGAGCAGCAGCGGTTGGCTCGTTGATAATTCTTTCTACTTCTAGGCCAGCAATCCTTCCCGCATCTTTGGTAGCTTGTCTTTGCTCATCATTGAAGTATGCAGGAACTGTGATTACCGCTTTAGTCACTTCTGTACCTAGGTAGTCTTCTGCTGTTTTCTTCATTTTCATTAAGATTTTAGCAGAGATCTCTTGTGGAGTGAATTCTCCCTGAGAAGTCTCAAACTTTACCCCGTCGTTGCCTGCTCGTACTACATTGTAGGAAACTCGGTTGGTTTCGTCATTTGCTTCGTTGAACCTTCTACCGATGAAACGTTTTGCAGATCGAACTGTATTGGTTGCGTTGGTAATCGCTTGGTTTTTGGCAAATTGTCCCACAAGCGTTTCACCTTTTGCGGTAAATGCAACAATAGAAGGAGTTGTGCGTGCACCTTCTGAATTCTGGATAACTACAGGGTCTCCCCCTTCCATAACAGCTACACAAGAGTTTGTAGTTCCAAGGTCTATTCCGATAATTTTTTCTTTAGCCATTTATTTATCTCCTTTGCTTAAGTATTTTTTGGCCTTCCGACTTTTACTCTTGAGGGCCGAATGATGATGGGTTGTTGGTCACTGTTTTCCGCAGCGACTAATTGGTAGCCAGACTGGTAGACTTCGGTTACTTTTTCCTCGTCTATGTCTTCTAGCTCTTCGGAAGCAATCGCTTCCATTCTCATAGGATCAAAAGCCTCTCCTTGTGGAGAAAATCTTTGGATATTTTCTTTTTCGAGGACGGTTAGAAACTCTTTTCGAATCATTTCTACTCCTTCTTGAAAAGGCTTGATATCCGTACTACTAGTATCAGAAGCTACTCTCTCCAGATTGTCTAAAGGGTTTAGCAAGTTAGTTACAAAGTTTTTTACAGATTCTTTGCGGATATTGCTAAATTCTACGGCTGTTCTTCTCTTATAATTCTGAAACTCAGCCCTTTCACGGGCCCAAGAGTCCTTGAGGCTTTGCACTTGCTGTTGCAGCTTTTCATATTCTTCTTGAGAAATTTGTGCACTTTCCTCATTTATTTCTTGTGCAGTTTCAATTTTTTCCGTTTCTAAGACTTCTGGTCCTGCTTGGAATGTTTCTTCTTTAATTTCTGTTTCTTGTGCTGGAGCCTGTGAAGTATTCTTTGCTTCGGCTTCCTTTTCAGAAACAGCGTTTTCTTGTTCTGACATACTTCTCCTTCTTTACCTACTTATTCTCGTAATCATTTCTGAAAGCATATTAGATGTATAATCTACTAAGGCTAGAGCTTTGTTATAATCCATTCTTTGCGGGCCAATAATTCCCATGGAACCGATGCGTTTGTCGCCCATCTTATAACTGGTGGCTACAATGGAGACACCATGCATACTGGGATCTTCTTTTTCCCCGATGATAGTAGCCACTTCGTCTACGTTTACATACTCGGAGAAAATTTTCTTCAGTAACTTCTTGTCATCAAATAGAGTGAGAATCGATTCAATCGAGTTGATTTGCTCGTTTTTGAAGTTAGCTAGATTGTGCAATCCATCAATGTACAGATCTACCGTTTCGTCTGTTTCAAAGTTTATAGATGATTTCATCAAATTGGCAATTTTTATAAATTCTTCTGGAGCGTCTGGGTAGAGCATTAGCTCATCAATCAATTCGCAAAAAATATAATCGATTTCAAATCCCTTTGCGTTTTTATTGAGGAATTTTGAAATTTTGTACAGAGATTCTTGGGAAAGGTTTACATTTGTGAATATATTCTTATTGATCACTGCTCCAGAACGAGTCACCAAAATCATCAAAATCTCTTCTCCACTGACATGGATTAGTTCGATGTGTTTCATGGCATCGTACGTCTTACGTGGAGAAAGAACGACGGAAGCAGTCTCTGATAGCAGGGATAAAATCCGACATGTTGCACTGAGAATTTGATCTAATTCGAACTGGTATTTGAGATACTCTTCTTGGATTCTCTGTTTTTCAATAATGGTGAGTTCATAGATGGAAATCAAGCTATCTATATAGAAACGATAACCAAACTCTGTTGGAATACGGCCACCCGAATGATGACGTGAAATAATAAGACCCAACTCTTCTAGGTCGCGGAAAACATTGCGGATTGTCGCAGGAGACAAACCAAAATTATGCTTTTCCGAGAGAGTTTTGGAGCCTACTGGTCGGTTGTCGGTAATAAAGTCATCTACCAAGGCTTTTAGTATTGATCTATGTCTGTGTGATAAATCCATCTTGCACCGTTTTAGCACTCGCTATATTAGAGTGCTAAAAGATAAGAAAAGTTTATAGAAAAGTAAGTTTTCGTCAAGTACATTATTTTTAAAAATCTAAAGCGTAAGTTTTTCTTTTTTTTTGCTAGTTTTGCGTCTAGTTGAGACATTTTGAGACTTGTACTTAGTAGAACGCAACGTACAAAAGTAGGTGAACTATGCAAATCAATTACACTATTCCACTATTCCTCTTTTTATCGCTCATGCAACCCATGTGTGCTGATACATCTTTTTCTTTGGATTCGCAAGAGGGAAAAAAGTGGCAATTTACGGAAGCAGATGTACAAGTGCACGATTACCAGGAGTACAGCCAAGAACAGAAAACGTCTGAAATCTGGCAGGAATGTGAGGTTCCAGGAAATATGTCTGACTATCTTTCCAAAGCTGAGTCGGGCAAATCGCATGAATTTTGGTTGAAAAAGGTCTTTGAGCTACCGAATCGCTTAGAAAACAAACAATTGTCTATTCGTTTGGGGATTATCTCTGATAAGGACAAAACATACCTCAACGGTGAGCTTATCGGTTCACACGGCAATTTTTCGAATTCCAAACCAGAGTTTTATGACAAGGTAAGGGTTTATAAGGTACCGAGCCATTTGTTACGGAAAGGTAAGAATGTTATTTTAGTCCATATCAAAGGGTTTTTCACTTACGAGACCGGAATTGTCCAAGACAAAACGGAAATTGGCGAAACAGACCAGGTTTTTACTAGCTTCGCTACAGAAAGTTGCTTACAATTATTGCTCTATGCTATGTATACTACAAGCGGTTTGTATTTTTTGTTTCTCTTTCTCAACCGTAAAAAGGAAAAGGAATACCTATATTTTGCTCTTTTGACCTTTTGCCTGAGTTTGTACCAGTTTTTAAGAACCCAACTAAAATACGAGTTAGACATAGAACTTCTTTGGTTGAAAAAGGCAGAGTATATGATTTTGGCTACCCTGGTACCTTTTTATGCTAATTTTATCAGGGAGTTTTTAGGGTTCCGTCTTACTTTGTTGTACAAAATTCTCAATGTAGGTTTTACACTTTTGGCAATATATTTTCTCCTGGAAACACGGATTTTTTATTTCGATAAGGTCAACCAGTACATTTTGCAACCTCTTTGGTTTCCTTATATCCTTTCTAGTATTTATTACCTAGTCAAACGTTTGCAACAGGGTAATAGAGAACCGTTATTTATTTTTGCTGGTATGCTATTTCTTTTAGCTGCTACTCTCACTGATATATTCAGCAACAGAGGTTTTTTTGTAATGCCTCGAACGATTCCTACTGGTTTCGCCTGTTTTGTATTTAGTATGGCTTTGGTATTGGCTAGGAAATACGTAAAACTCAATATGGAAATAGAAGAATTAAACAGCAATTTAGAACGAAAAGTTTGTGAAAGAACTTTAGAGTTGAAACAGGCATTGGAAGAAGTCACTGGCTTGAAA
>JBCCIA010000266.1:0-8761 GCA_039028475.1 Spirochaetota bacterium
GATTTGACAAATGCCATTAGGTTAAAACCAAATTATTCAGATGCTTATATGTTAAGGTGCGTAATTTCTTTTGAAACAAAAAAATACCAAGAAAGTATAGAAGATTGTTCAAAAGCAATTGCATATGCTACTACGAACAAATGGAATTCTTATTATAGACGTGCAATACTTTATGAGAGATTGAAAAAATACAGACAAGCAATCAAAGATTATAGTAAAGTACTAGAACTGAATCCAAAAATGACTTATATCTATTCCATCCGTGGAAAGCTATTCCAACAAATAGGAGAACATACTAAAGCTATAGAAGATTTTACAAAAGATATAAAATCCGATTCTAAAGATTCAACAGCATATTACAACCGGGGGTATAGCTTCGGTAAGTTACAAAAATACCAAAAGGCAATTGCTGATTACCAGAAAGTAATAGAGTTGGACAAAAGAAATACGAATACTTTTGCCAATCTCTGCCAAATCTATTTTCTTTTAGGCAAGAACGAACAGGGCAAAGAAAATTTCAAAAAAGCTATTGCATTGCAAACAAAAGATACAAGTCTACTCGCTCAACTTTATTTCTACGCCTACACTCATATCCCGGAAGAACGGAAAAAGGCAAAGGAACAATTGCAACAATTGATAGCCAAAGCAAAACAAAAACCCCTGGCTAAAGGTTGGAGCTTTAAAGAAAATATCAAAAAAGCGGAGCAAGACGGACACCCTGATATAGAAAACCTCAAACGCTTTGCCAATGCAATTACTGGCGAGGAGTTTCATCTCGGCTCCGCTCGATGAACAGGATTTGCCTGATTTCTGTCATCTCGATACGCTGAATTGAGCTTGGAACTGGAAAAAGCACTTTCCCCAGCTACTCGATGAACGGGATTTCCCTATCTTAAAAACAGTGTAAATCCCGATCGTCGAGTGAAATTTATTGTGCATTCTGCCCCCAAACCCCCGAAGGGGCTTAAAGAACTCTGTTCTTTAAGATTAGAGTAAATTTCCCCCTTTAGGGATTAGAGGGCAAACCCCTACTCTAACTGTGCACGTAAATACTTGAGCTGTTTGTGCAGTAGCTTTTTATACTTCTTACGGCGTTTTTTGCTGTATTTTTTGGTTTTGTGCGAACGGTCAATCAACACTTCCATTCGATCAAATAGGGCTTTGTAATCTACTTCTTCTTCCATAGGTTGTACCTCGTTGTTATAGTTATAGGTCACCCGTGGTGTAAAAGACTTGACCGTGTACTGAGAGTACACAGAGTTTGAGTTACACCTTTGGGTGGAGTTTCTCAGTCCGGGATAGCTTGGCGGCAAGACCGGGCTGAGAGCAATTTCCACATTACGCTCTTTTGGCTTTTATGAACTTGTAATTCATGTCATTACTATAAATGTAAAAATGTACGTTAAGTTGTCGAGACATTTTTTTGTGTGAGGGGGAATTTTTTTAGAAAGATACCGAAATTCGTATTTAACCCTTCCAATGAATTTCCAACCCCGGATAGCTTTTCTGCAATTCCTCAAAGTTGCGTGTGTTGAGAGTTTCGTTGTCGTAAAGGTAGATCTTTTGCAAGGCAGGCAAGTATTCCAAATTGCCTGTGATTTTTTCAATGTGGTTGCTACATAGATTCAAGACTTTCAACTTGGTAAGTTTAGCTGGGGGAAGTTCTTCCAGCTCTTGCGTGGGATAATTGATCACCAGCTCAGTGATTTGTTCGTGTTCAACACTACTGCCTAAAAGTTCTTCTGCATCCAACTGGCAACCAAACAGAGCTAAAAAGCGGAGTTGTGGGAACGTAGAAAGCGAGAGGTTGACAGCGTTGCAACGTACCAAGGAGAGAATCAAAAGCTCAGGGTAGCTTTGCAGGTATTCCGAAATATCGATAAACATATCGGGGCTAATGTCATCTAACACAAAACCGTGTTCTTCTAAGGAATCTAGATCGAGGTGGATACCTTTGACTTCTTTGCCATTGGTGATTAAGGCTCCCTCCATCAACTCATTGTTCAAGCTGTCTTGGAAACTAGAAAAAGAATCAAAGACTCGGTAGCGGAGTTGCAACGGTTTACCAGGTACAAGATTTTTTTCCAATTGCTGTAGGGGAGCAAGACCATCGATACTGGAGCTAAGTTCAAGAAGGGTTTTCATGCTACATCCACCTTACCAGGCTATAAGCTGCTCTCAAGCCGAAAATCCCAGCAGTACGGATTTTCTTACAGACAAACTAACAAAGTAGCAAAAAATACTGGGAAAATCACCAGGAATGTTTATCAAGTACCTTTATGGGTCTTCTTTTATGTATCTGCTTGGCGTTTGCGAGCGTATTTACTTGGATAACAGTACGTGCCTACCGCAGAGACCTCTTCATCCTGAGACAAACCATCTTCATATACCGGCAAGAAAAGCCCAAGATGTTTTGGACAGTTCTGTCTATCTATGGCTTTTGTGCCGGATTTCTCTGGGGAATGACAGGACTACTCGCATACGCCTGGTTTGGTTCTTAACGACAGTCAGCGCTCTATTCCTTTAATAAAGCCTCAATTGCCCTCTCCACTTGCTTCGCCCTACTAGTATTTTTATGCGTTTCACCAACAAACTTATAGCGTAGATTCCCCTGCTTATCCACTAGATAAAAACTCGGCCAAGCATTGTTTCCTAAAGCTCCCCAATAGCGAAACTCATTATCGATCATCACAGGAAACTTAAGACGGAAGTGCTTGACCTTAGCAATCACGTTCTTACGCACCTTCTCGTGCGAAAATTCAGGGCTATGGATACCAATGAGCTGCAAACCTTTGCCAGAAAGACGCTGCTCCAAGTCACGAATCCACGGAAAAGAACGGTAACAATTCCAACAACCATAGGTAAAAATATTCACCAATAACACTTTACCACGCAACTGCTTTATCGATAATGGGCTCGAATTGATCCAGGAATTGGCAAGTTTTTCGGTAAATTCAGGAGCCTTGTGGTGCATTTCAACAGCTGGTGTAGAAGCCGACTGGCAAAAGGACAACAAAAGCAAAGCAAATACCATAGAACTCTTATAGAAAAATACTCTCATAGAAATACCCTTATTACCTGGTTTTTACCAGCTTGCTTAGATAGGCAAGGATTAAAACCCATTCGGTTGTAATAAAAACTCTTTACAACGAATAGGCAACGCAAATCACTTACTTTTGGAGTTGTCGTTCAAAAATAGAATTTTGTCTGGCACAAAACCCACTCATTCGAGCATATGAAATCACTAAAACTACAAACGCTTTTTACCTCTGTAGCCATGCTCGTGCAAAATATATTTGGTTTTCTATTTGGCATCCTCCTCTCGCGATTTTTTCTCAGCAATCCAAGCGTGGTAGATACGTTCTATATTTCTTATAATATCTACCTACTATTCAATATGTTCAGTGCCACACAAAGAGTCAGTATCCTATCTATTTTTAAGGCGGACACCACAGCAAGAGAAATTGCTGGGGTTTCTTTACGAATCTATCTATTGTTTTTTGTATTAACAGTTTCCTTGGCACTTTTATCTCCTTTCATTTCCTTTCTTTACTTAGGGGCAACCGCTTATGCAAGTGTTTTACGCGACTTACTCCTACTCTTTGCCTTGGTAGTTTTTTTCCAAGGATTGAATGGCTATTACAGTGCCTATTTGAGCAGCAAAAGAGAACTCAATTACATCAGTTGGGGCAATATTATTGGCTCTGGACTGGGACTTTGCTGTTTTATCGCTTTGCATCGTTTTGGGATCTATGCGGCAGCAATTGGCTTCTTAGTCACACATACCTTCATGTACTGTTTTTTTCTCGCCAAATCGGATCTACCCATTCATGATCTGTTCTCCTCCTGCAACCTTGCATACGGCAAAGGTATTAGCACACGAGTATTGCAAAGTGCAGCCCCCTACCTTGGCTTCAACTTCAGTTTTCTCATCACACAGAACGCTTTGAAAACAATGGATAAGGGGTTTATCACTGCCTTTTCCTATGCGTACTCCCTTGTCATACTCATCACCGCAGCAACAACCGGTTCTATTGGCTATACTCTTAGCATCAAACTAGCAGAACTCAAGTCCAAACGATCGCCAGAACAAATCTTACAATACATCAGCGACAGGGTACTAGTGACCTTATTGCTATTCTCAGTATTATTGGGTGTGCTACTAGTTTCCACTCAACCAATTGGCATTTTTATGTTTGCCTATATCCCCAAGAATGTGGACGCTGGTTTTAGCTCTCTGATGGTAGACACCTTCTCAGAATCTGCATTTTTCTTGAGCTTCTCTGGTTTTTGCTTGGGACTCTTTACAATTACGATTCCGGTCAACTTTGCCTATGCCAATACCAAAGGTTTTTTCCGTTATACTGTTGTGATTCTCTTGCTCCACCTACTCGCAATCATGACATTGAATATGAGCTACAGATATATATCTGGGCTATTTATCCTGAGTTCCTTTCTATTGTTTGCCTACCAACCCATTCGTATGCTCCAATTATTTGATAGAAAACAAATGTTACATTTTTTTATCACCCTGCTAAAAATCTTCTTTTCCTTCTATACATCCGTCCATTTGACTTCACTTTACAGACCAATTATCCAAAACAAATTTATGGATATTTTTATTTTCGCAGCACTCAAATCTATACTGTTTGTAACAATCTACACTATTCTATTTGTATTGGCCTTTCCTACTAAAGTGAAGGTCATCTATTCTAAATACCGGAGGGATTATGGAAAATTATAACGAAGAATACTTTGCCAGTGATTCGATCAAAGACGAAGCCTTTTTGAAAAAGTACATATCTTTGATCGAAGAATCTGGTGTTATTCTCAACAACAAATCTATTTTAGATGTGGGTTGTGCAAATGGAGAGTTGGTACGGATTCTATCACAAACAAACACCTGTTATGGAATAGACATTTCCGACATAGCCATACAAAACGCCAAGAAGCACAACTCCGGTATGGCAAACAACTTACTTTGTCACGATTTGGGCAAAGCAGACTTTCCCTTAAACATAGAGTTTCATGTAATTACCATGTTTGATGTTATTGAACACTTTCACAATTTTTCTTACTTACAAACTCTTATAAACACAAACCTCAAAACAGGAGGATACTTAATTGTAACAACTCCCAACGCACATTCGCTGCAAAGATTTGTCGTAGGCAATGAAAAGTTTGTCGGCGAAAAAGATCCCACACATGTCTTGCTCTTCACCGCCTATACTCTCGATTTTTTTCTTAGGAGATTGGGACTGCAAAAAAAAGAGCTTTTCTGTGGCTTTGGCTTTTACCTAAAGAACAACTTTCTTACCAGAACTTTTCCCTTAGGTGCTCAGATCTTTGCCATTTATGAGAAGGTAGAAAATAGGAAATAAATGTTTTTTTAGAAAAAACTCTTTACAAGCTATCTTGTAAACTAATCATTTGTGGATGGAATTGTTTAATAATGACAAACAAGCTCAAGATTTTTATGAATTTCAAGAAGCGAGAAAAGAATTTACCCATGAAAATAAAACGATGAAAAGATCAATCAAACGCCAAACGATTGATCCTGAAAATATCGCTTATGATGAAATTCATATTCAAATCTATAGTTTATCTGATTTAGGAAAAGATTGGAGAGTGGAAGAAATACAAAGTACAAAAGAAATTCAAATAGTATCTGCAAGTTTTCAAAAAGTAAGCAAACATTTTACTATCTTAAGACAAATGAATCGTAAAATTCAATCCAGTTGGATTGCGAACATTATTAGAAAGGTATTCCATAAGAAATAATGAAACCTCTAAAACTTAATGCATATCTTGCTCTTTTTCTCAGAGAAGTAACTAGTTATGATTGGGAAACAATCAGCAATGATCCAGAAATGGATTTTGAATTAGAATATAGTTTTTACCTAAGCCATATGAAAACCTCATTTAAATCGTTAGACGATGCTTATTTCAACAGGGAAGATTTAAACTCTCCACTTCCTAAAAGCTGGCAGAGTCGTTTCTATAGATTGCAGGCAATTGCAAGTCGAATGTACTTTGTTTCTTTGCATTGCACATCAGAACCATTGCATAAAATTATAGATTTCTGTAAAAAGGAAGGCCACCAACGATTAATTGTTTTCCAATCAAAAGATGCAATCTCTGATTATACAGAGCTATTAGAGATCTTCCATCGTAACTCCTTTCTCTACCAGCGGTATAGCAAACCACGAACCTTGGCTGCCAAATACACCACAGGAGGTTTTCTAAACAAAAAGAAATTGCAAAGACTCCTACAAGGCAAAGGCAATGGAGTCTATGAAGAAACATTTGAATTATTAAAACCTGTCTTAGACAAAGACATTCGTGACAACGTGGAAATACTCTACCCCAAAACTGACTTCTTAGAAGCCTAAAATAGTTTAGATCGACTGTGACATTACTAACCAAATTCTTCTTAATTACTCTCAGTATTTTCTTTACTGCCTGCTCTTTGGAACCCGAGTTTATTCCAGAAAAAGTGAAGTTCTACCGGGAGCAATCACACGAAAGCTATCTGTTTCGGGCAGAAAACTTTGGTAAAATGACGCCTAGCCTAACAGAGAAAATACAACCAGCACCAGAGAAACTTCTAAAATTCCTTTCCGAAAAATATGGAGAAAACCTATACCCCTATACACTGAGAAAAACAGATTTACAAACTTTTGTAGACAGCTTTAAATTATTACCGAAATACCTACAATACGCCGTAAAAAGCAAAGTTCTACGCATTTATTTTGTCTATGGTATAAATTTTAGCAGTATCCAAACATCCTTTGCCACACTGACTCCAGATGGTAGATTGTACAATTGCGTTGTATTGAATGCAAAGCTTTTTACAGAAAGTTTTGATGCGGGCGTTTTTGGATTCGATGCAAAATACTTTCACACAGGTAGGTATGACCCAAAGAAACCGAGGAAGTTGCATAGCATTCTTATTACCCTTCTTTGGTTTGCTTTAGAGAGTTATAATTTCACCTACCACTTGACCCCTTATGTTTCTTCTGAACATTTAACTTTACTAGCTAGGGTTGATTATACAAACAATCCTATTGTATCTGGCATATGGTTTAGTAGTACTACCATTTCTCCTCTATTGTCTGACTTGCAAAACTTAAGTTTCCAAAGTATACAGGCATCTACTGACTTAAACCAGGAATATAAAGACTTATTAGAATCTCCTTTTGTAACATTCGAAGCCGCGTATAGTTGGAATGATGATGTATACACCCTACTCCTTGTGGATCACCTTCATACACAACTCAAAATACCTTATACCATGCAAGTGAAAGATCCCCCCAATCTTCCTAACTATTACCTTCCCTTAGAAAACCCTAAAGTAAAAAAAAGACTAAAATACTTACGACAACAAATAAAGCTCAATGAAATGTGCCGTAAGAAGAAATACCCTTCTCTCAGCATATTTACCCAATGTACTATGTCTAAACACAATGACCTCACCAGCTTTTTAGTAAAGTTCAGCAGAAGGTTATTGCTATGAACTTATCGAACCCTAAGAAAAGGTATTCTGTGAAGGTAAAACTTTTGTTTGGACTAGCTATACTTTTAACTTGCATTGCTATTTTTGCTTTTACAAAAAAAATGTACCAATTTTATCTATATGAAAGTCATGTTATTCCTAGTAAGGTTGTATACTATCGCAACCACCCCCTATACCAAAAGATCTACCGAGCAGAGAAATTTGGATTACAGAAAAAAACTCTCAGCGAAAAAATAGCTCTACTGCCTGAAGAGGTTATGAACTTTTTATTTTTGACAAAGTATGGCAATGTTTCAAATTATTCTTTGAATTCGAAGCAAAAACAACTTGTTAACAATGCCTATACTCTGTTACCAAAGTTTTTGCAAGAAACAATAAAAAAGCATGTCGTACGTATCTCATTTGTCAAAGGTTATCGCTACAGTGGTCTTTGCCATCCTAGCTTTACAAAGTCGGGTAAGATTTACTCTCTTATCATTATCAATGCAAAACTATTAGAACAAAGTCTGGATGAGTGGATAAACGAAAAAGAAAACAAAATGTTTCGATCTTCTGAAAAGGACTCCAAAGGTATCACTGTTTCTATTTCTAACAGACACAGTGCTATCCTGGCTATTTTATTACACGAAACTGCACATGCTTTTGATTTTAATCATCACATCACTCCGTATACAGATGCTACGACATTCCGTGTGCAAAAAGATGTCTTTATCCGCAAGCACCCCTACACGACTTCTGCATGGATTGATTTTAGAGAAAGATTAGATAAGAAAAAAATATTTACTTTAGTACGGACATACCAAGAAAATATTCCTCTTCATTCCGCAAATAAAATGTATACGACTCTTATACAATCACCTCATAGCTCTATCTATGGAACCTTGAACTGGTCGGAAGATTTTGCAGATATGGTGATGTTGGATCATCTTGTAAATCAAATGAGCTTACAGTATGAAATCAGCGTTCGTGATGCAAAAGGCCTCACCACAACCTACAGACCTTTAGAAAATCCAAGAGTGAAGAAAAGGATCAAAATCATGCATGCAGAAATTGCGAAACGCAAAAAATAAGTTATTGACTTTTGCGAAATATCTGTACAATCGTTGTTATGTACACGAGCTCTGTTTTCAAAATCACTTTTCCATTTAGCCACTTGGATATTTGGTCTCCCTCCTCACATGAACACGAGCGCTTGCAGTTTTGTCCATTATCGTTACTCCGAGTTTCACGATATGAATTCGGTCA
>JBCCIA010000267.1:0-8746 GCA_039028475.1 Spirochaetota bacterium
ATTGCGAAACCTCGTTGGCCAGTTTCCATATCGATCATGTTCAGAAGTATATTGTCTAATTTTCCTATAACTTGGTATGTGTGCTCATTCCATTTATTAGAATCGACTAGTCTTGTTACACTAACATAAGATATTAATGATAATGATGTTAGAATTATACTAATAATGGTAAAGCTGGCTATTAACTTTGTTCTAATTCCTAGTGACTTTCTTTTCATCGCTTGTTATTTGTAAACCTTGGATATAGATTAAAATAGGTTCTGACAATGGCAATAAGAAAAAAGTAACGATTTGACTTATTAAAAAATTAGGGTTTCTTTTTCTAGGAAGGATAGTAGTTTTCTATGACAGCTGAATGAATATTCCGTTAGGGAATTGTCAGTCTTACTAGAAATCAGAAAGGTATTTTTTACTCCAGCTGCTTGGCCTGCTTGTATATCAGAGGACTTGTCACCTATGAGTACGGAACGTTCAAAATCTACACCAAATTCTTTTTGTGCGTTTAGCAACATACCAGGTGCTGGTTTGCGGAACTCTGATTTCTTCTTATACTGAGCAACTTGCCCCTTCTCATGGTAAGGACAATAATAAACTTTCTCAATGTTGATATTTTTTTCTAAGAACTTCTCTAACATCCACTGTGTAAGCTGGTGAAATTGCTTTTCTGTATAGTATCCACGAGCAATTCCTGCTTGGTTGGTTACGACAAAAATTTTAAAGCCTTTTGCAGTAAAAAATTTGCATATGCTGAAGATTTCTTCGATGAAGTAGAAATCTTTGATTTTGACAACGTAACCAGTATCTATATTGATGACACCATCTCTGTCTAAGAACAATGCTTTCATACAGGCCCACTTTGGAATTTTTTTTTTAGTTGTAACTATTTTTTTCCTAAAATAGTTAAAATTAGTGGGATTTTTTGTCTCTAATCTTATGCTGTAGGTTTGTAATGTCATATTGTTCCAAACAAGGAAACCTTATATGTATTTTGTTACTCTTAGGCATAAGTGGTTGCCACTCACCAAAGCAGAAAAATATATACCAAGAAGATTTTTCTTTTGAAGGGTGGTATGGCCCTCCTTATAACCCAGAAGGTAGCCCAAAAGAGTATTTTTACACAAAGTATGATGATAGTTTACCACAAGAACTGGAAAAATCATCCAGTGGAAGGTGTAGACAGCTTGTTGTTGCAAAAGCAAATCGATATGCCGGACAAAAAATGGTATTTGATACGCTGTTGACTAGCTCAGAAATACCCTATAGGCCTTCTTTAGCAGAAAAGTTATTGCAGGACTTAAAGCAGGAAGGAGTAAAGGTGGGTATCAAAGAGTGCAAATCTTACTCAGGAAAAAAGCTAGAAAGTTGGCAAGCCTGTCGTTGTGTAGTCTTCATGCAAATTGCAGGTGGTTACAAAGAAGTACTTGCCAGAGCAAAAGCTATTGCAAATGAATAAATATTGGATTTTTATAATCGTCTAAGGAGTTACTATGAAGTTTAAAAGTTTTTCAGTTTTTGCATTTGTCGTTCTCGTCTCTCTTGTAGGTTGTTCCAGTGCGGAAAAGCCTTATGAACTGAGTGGTGGACAAGAGTTTGAAGGTTGGGCTGGACCTCCTCACAAGCCAGAAGAAGGACCTAAAGAGTATTTCTATATGAAATATGCTGGTAGGGCTAGCGACAAATCTAGAAAGAAGAAAAGTGGTACGATGATGCAAAATACCTGTACAGATGCCGCGGAGCTTGGTGCAAAGGGTGATATTATCCAAAAACTTGCACATGAAACGGTTTCAGGAGCTTCTGGTGTTTCTGATGGTGAATCTACGGGAAAGGTTGTTGTTCGTGAATTTGCCGCGTATAACTCTGGGATGAACAGACTGAAATGTAAGCCTATTGCAAAAGCAGACCCCAACATTCCTTTGAGTGAATGGAATGAGTGTGTTTGCGTAATGTATGTGCGCATTGAAGGTGGTCCAGACGCTGTACTTGCTAAAGCCAGAGCTAAAGAATAACTATAATAGACTTGGAAGTTGCTAGATAAGTAGACTTTTAAGTTATTGTATGTTTGCTTGTTAGCAAAAGAAGCTAATTCAGGCTTCTTTTGCTAACGAATCTTGGTGATTAATTAGGAAAGAACTTGTCTCGATAGTCTTCTAAAGAAGTGCTGATGATCTGTTTTGCTTCGACTACACCATAGGTGTCTGTAATTTCGACGACTTGATCCTCTTCCTCTGGCATTACTTTATACGTTAAAAAATAATGTCTTAAAGTGTTGATGAGTGCTTCGGGGCATTCTTGGATATCTTCTATTTTGCCATATACGGGGTCATCTACCATTATCGCTACAATTTTATCATCTGCTTCGTTTTTGTCGATCATCCGGAACCCACCAATTGGTTTACAAGGAATGATAATACTACCGTGTGTAATAGGAGTGGAGGCAAATACACAAATATCTAAAGGATCACCATCACCGATGACTTCTTGTTTACCTGTTTTCTCCATACAGAACTTTGCAATTTTATCACCACAATAAGTTCTGGGTATAAATCCATAGAGGGTTGGAGAATGGCTAGAGTATTTCTGCGGGCGATCGACTCGTATATAACCAGATTCTTTGTCAACTTCGTATTTTACAGTATCAGTAGGAATAATTTCAATAAAAGCATCTACAACGTCCGGAGTTTTAGGTCCGGGGGACAAACCATGCCAAGGGTGGGGTACAAATTCAATTCTTCTATCACTCATAGGATACAGAGTCTAAGATGAAATTCTTTTTGTAAATTGAAAATTTTATCTTGGTTTGGGAAAGGCTTATTTTGCCTTTTTGGTATTTTTATTTTTAAGATAAATATGCCTAATATTTGGGTTTTCTGGAGCACTTAGTTCTTGGATCTCAAATAGTTGTGTAGCTTTGATAAGCTCGCCTAATTTATTATAACCATAATTTCTTGTGTCAAACTCCGGTGATTTATTAAGAATATTTTGTCCTGTTCTTGCTAGAGGAGCCCAGCCTAGTTCATCGGCGCAGTCTTCTACAGCATTTTTTAGTAAGGCAACTAGCTTTTTGTTCAGTTTTAACTCTTTTGCTGATTTGGGACGTTCTAGATCTATAGTATCGCTACGACGTAGAATCTCAGTATATATAAACTTATCACAAGCTGCGATGAAGGCTTTGGGAGTTTTCTTCTCTCCAAAACCAAACACCGTTAGGCCCGATTCACGGATTCGGGCAGCTAACCTGGTAAAATCACTATCACTCGAAACAATACAGAAACCGTTGAGTTCGTTATTATAAAGCAGATCCATTGCATCTATGATCATGGCACTATCTGTCGCATTTTTACCCGTAGTATAGCTGAATTGTTGTATGGGTTGTATACCGTAATCTAATAGTACTTCTTTCCAGCCTTTTAAATGGTTGCTAGTCCAATCACCATACACTCGTTTTACGTTTGCAATGCCATAGTTTGCGACTTCTTCTAAAAGACTTTCTATGATGGAATATTGTGTATTGTCTGCATCTATGAGAACCGCGAGTTTTTTTTGTTTTTCTGTATCTTCTTGTCTCAAACCTACTTTCCTTGTATTAAATATATTTTATGATTGCTCCAGTTATATCATCGTCAAAAGAAGCGTGTTTTGCGTCAGAAAAAGCAAAGAGTCTTAATTCCTCTAAGAGTTCCTCTAAAATTCTTGCACTGGCAAATGTGAAGTTTTTTTCTGCAAAGTATGCTAATTGCTCTTCACCATAAAAGTCCTTTTTAGAATTGCGTGCTTCTATAATCCCATCTGTGTATAAAAAGAAAGTATCTCCTTTTTGTATGGGAAAGGTTGTCGCTTTACAGGCTATTTCTTTAAAGCTACCCAAGACCTTCCCTGGAGTAGATAGATATTCACTTCCTGATCCCTCTCTAAAAAATAGCATTGGTGGGTGCCCTGCATTTGCATACGAAGCATAACCATCTCGTAGGTTCAAATACAAATAAGCGGCACTCACAAAGCCCCTCCCGATATAACGAAATAGGTTTTCATTCATATTTGTCAATAGAGCTGCTGGCATTGTCGCGGTATTTTTCTCTACTTGGAAGGCTAGTTTCACCATACCAGAAATAATAGAAGCAGATACTCCGTGTCCAGAAACATCTGCAACTAAAATTCCCAATTCTTCTTGGTTGATATAATGAAAATCGTACAGATCGCCTCCCACCGAGTCCATTGGTATATAACGAACTGCGATATCTAAAGAAGGAACACTCGGGAGATTTGTTGGCAAAAGGTTATTTTGGATTTTACTGGCGATTTCTAATTCCTTCTCTAAAGCAAGTAGTCTACTATTGTCATCTATTGCTTTTTTTAGGGTCAAAAGATTCTTAACACGACTCAATAGTTCCTGCTTGTAGAAAGGTTTTATGAGATAGTCATTGGCTCCTGATTCAAAGCCAGTTACTATATCTTCGACTTGGCTTTTCGCTGTTAATAAAATAATGGGCAATTGGTGGATTGGGTATTTTTCTCGTACTTTGATGCAAGTTTCATAGCCTGACATTTTTGGCATCATTACATCTAAGAGTATGAGGTCAGGTTTTTCTTTTTGTAAGTATTCGAGAGCGGCAAAACCATCAGGAACCGTTTCTATTGTAAATCCTTGTGAACCAAGTTGATTTACAATTACCTGCAAGTTAATTGGCTCATCATCTACTACTAGTATTTTTCCAGATATACCAGCTGTAGAAGATGATTTAGGCAACTCAAATAGTATATTAGGATTGGTAATTCTCAATGTTTGCTTTAAGGGAGCTTGTTGTGTTATAGGAACCTCTTTAGATATTGCCATTGGCAAAGTAAAATAAAAAGAAGAGCCTTTGTTAGGTTTTGAGTTTAACCAAATTTTTCCAGATTGAAGTTCTACCAATTGTTTAGAAATACTCAAACCCAATCCAGTACCAGTGTATTCTCTAGAGATAGAAGCATCTGACTGTTCAAAAGATTGGAAAACTCTCTCTTGCTTTTCACTGGAAATACCAATTCCTGTGTCAGAAATGCATACAGTAACGAACTGTCCTTCTACAGAAGAGGTAATTTTAATCTCTCCTTTTTCGGTAAATTTACATGCATTGCCAATTATGTTATGCAAAATTTGTAATATTCGGTCTTCATCTCCTAGTACTAGAACTGCCTCTTTGGGCAATGCATTTACCAACAATACTTTTTTCGTGCCTAATAAAGGTTGCGAGAGGACTAACACATTTTCTACCAAGCTAGATAAGTTTACGACCTTCTGCCGGATGTTCAATTCTCCATTTTTAATTTTAGAAAAATCTAATATATCATTTACAAGGCTAGCTAGACGTCTGCCACTTGAAGAAATCATACGCAAATTTTCTTGCGTGAGTTCGGGGAGTTTTCCTGTTGCTCCATCGATGAGAGAATCTGCAATGCCAATGATACCGTTCAATGGTGTTCGTAATTCATGGGAAGTATTTGCTAAGAATTCGTCTTTGACCTTATCCAGATTTTTCAAGCGACTTGATATAGACTCTACCCGTAAAAAAGCCTTTGAGAAGCGCATAGAGAGTATGGCAGATTGGGAAATCAAAAATAAGAATAGACCGATAGGAAGATAAAGACCTGTATTTACTTCATTTGCCGTATGAAGAATGTCGTTGATTGTCACGAAAATGAATGGGATCATTCCCAAGACTATTGTTTTCGCTCCTTTTCTTCTTCGATATAGAATTTTGCTTAGAAACCAAATATAGTAAGATATGATCAATAAAATTAAGATTTGGTAACTGAGCAAAATTTTGGTAAAAAAGGTTGAATCGCTAAGTAAAGTTATGATCGAATAAGAAATTCCAGTGGCCACAATGGCTTGGCGTAAGCGTTTGGAAAAGTCTTCTGGGTAAACCGATTCGGTAAAAAGTACAAAAATAGAAGGAGACAAAAAAACGGTGCAGTATTCAATCTTCAAACCTAATTGCCAGTTAAAATTTGGAAATAAAGAAAGGAGGTATTTTTCTCCAGTAATCAAAATACGGATGGCTATGGTAAAGCAAAATAAACTAAAAAACAGAGGAGATTTATCCTGTTTGCGGAAGTTATACATTGCTAAGTGGTAGAAAGCCATCATAAAGAAAATACCGAATGAGAATATGTCTTGAATCAAATGTCTTTCTCGGATTTGCTGTATTTGCTGTGAAGAACCTAATTGGATCGCATTCCACATACCACCACGTGTGTGTTGGTGGTTAGAAATTTGTACTGTTATACTAGTCTCTTTGCTCTTCGTTTCGAAATAGAAGACTTTACTTATATAGGATGCTTTGGATGTTTCCCTTGTTTTACCTACGATTCCTGTTTCTATAACTAGTTGTTCATTGATCCATATTCTGTAAGAACTGGATAAATCAATTAGTTTTATTCCTAACTGTTGTGAAGGATGTAGCAGCAACTTTAGGTGGTAACTCGCATAGCCATGTTCTTCTAAATCTTGTTTATCCCAGGTATTGGGTACTTTTGTATATGTTTTAGGTATAGATGAATTTATTTGCTTAGGGCTTACTAGTTGTTTCCAATAAAATTCCCATTCTCCATGCAATAGGATAGGACCGTCTTTAGAGAAATTCCAGTCTGTTAGATCAACCTTTCCTTTGCTAATTTGGGGAGATTTTTTATGATTTTGCCTTGGATTGCAAGATAGAAAAAGAAATACCTTAAGGAAAAATAGGAAAATAAAAAATCTCCAATTCATAACGGAGATTACAGTATAAAGATCAAATTTTTTCATTCTTTTTTTTATTTTTTTGCTAAAAAAAGCAATTATACAGAGTCTAAGTCCATTATGAAACAAAGGCTATTTTTCCTACATTTAATCCTTATTTTATCCTTTTGTTCCCCCTCTAAGGGAGAGACTAATAAAATAGCAAGAACTAGCACACCGACAAACAAAACGGTTAGTATAGAAGTCCTCCCTGATAGCAATGCAAAGTATAAATTACGAGTGAGTGTTCCAACGGGCTTTGGTATCCAAAGAGAAGCTCCTAATCGCATTCTTTTGTCAGGAGAATCGGGGTTGCAAGTTGTGAGCGCAGACACTCGTTTCCAAGGCGAAACGAATTCTAAGAAAAAAGATTATTTCTTATACGTAAAAGACATGCCGATACAACTGCAAGGAAAGGGAAAGCTCTTACTGCATGGAAAAGTTTTTTATTGCGACTACAGTTTGAACATTTGCAAGTTTGAGAAAGTTGAAAAAACGGTAATGATTCCTTAAATAGATGATTTTAGATTTCATTTTTGGGAATAGTTTGCTTTGTAATATGACTTTGCAATACTTGTTTGTACAAGTTTTTACCAAATGCCCTAAAAATAAATCTGCACTTAGGGAGTTTTGAGTAATCTTCCATATGTAGTTGTAATTTGCCTAAGAACCAGTCAAAATCTCCTCGGTTGAGTAGTATATTAGGAAAATGAGATAACGATTTCGTTGCTATTTCTTTTTTAGAATTATCTTTACTTTCTTTTGTGCTGTCAGGTACTTTTGACTTTTTTTCGGAAGGATTGTTGGGATTCAAAGAAGCCTTTTTTTGAGATTGAACGATTTTCTTTAAATGTATTAATGTCAGTTTGTCCCTTTCTTTAAGAGCGTTTTTGTGGCAGGACGCCCTTTCTTGTAAAAGAGTTTTCTCTCCTGGCTCTGGTGTACCTATTACAATTACTTGAAAAAAGTTTCTGCTGATAAAACCTGTATATTCCGTGTTTTGTAAGGGTTTTAATTTGTAATTAGGATCTGCCGGATAACAGCTGCCTAGAAAGAAGGTACACAACAGAAGAGCAAAGAATATGGTTCCGTACCTATATTCTCTGCTGTTAGTGTCGTTTAACCTTTTTGCGTCTTGACTAATTCTCGGTAAAAACGCTTGGTTGTATCTTTCCCTTCGTGACCTAAAAAGTCTTTGATTAACTTCCAATCATGCCCTTCTTTTTGCAACTCAATTGCTCTACTCCGACGTACCGTTATAGGTGTAAGAACTTTGGTAATACCAAATCGATTGGCTGTTTCTGTAAATAACCTTTGCAAACTTCTTACACTGTAAGGTTTGGAAATAGGTTTACCTGGAAAAAGCCACTCGTGTTTACCATACACTTTTAAGTAGTCCTTTAAGATAGCAATAATTTCTTTGTTCATGCTAACAATTCTGCTTTGCTTGCTTTCCGTAGCAGGAGGGACTTTGATTTTCTTTCTGCGAAAATCTACGTCTGTGACTTTTAGTTTTACTACTTCACTAGATTTCAAGCCACAGTAATAAATGATCGCAAAAATTGCTTTGTGTTTTACGTTCTCCATGTTTTCTAAGATGTCTATCACTTCTTCATGGTTCAATACATCAAGGTTAAGGTTTTTAATCTTAGGTCTTTTGATGTTTTTCATCATAGATTCTGTAAATAGTTTCTCATGAAAAACTTTCAGTGCATTCAGGTTGATATTGAATGTTGAATAAGCGCATTTGTTCTTTCTCAACTGGTTCAAATAACCTTGGATGTCATCTGAGCTTACTGCTTTTGGGGATTTATTGACATACTTCAAAAATTCTTGGTAGTAATGAAGGTAGGAAGAATTTGTACTTTCATTCAGGTTTTTCAATTTTAAAGTATTCAACAAACTTTTTGTAGGTTTGTAAGTTTTCGTAGAATTTGATCTCATAGTGCCTTGGTGCCGTCGTTTTTATTAATTTTAATTAAACAGTTA
>JBCCIA010000268.1:0-8702 GCA_039028475.1 Spirochaetota bacterium
AAAACAAAAAAACCAACAAATCTACCACCTTTAACATAAGCAAAAGAACTCAGAACAATAAGCTATGTTTTTGCTGTAATAACAAAAACGCCAGGCAAGTCTCGCAACAGAAAAACAACTCTTTGCCATCCAGGAAGAAAAGCGCATCCAAGAAACCCGCAAAGAAGCTGAAATGCAGCGGGTAGAAGCTGAAAAAATTGTAGCTAGTAAACAAGCTGAGCTGCAAGAACTACAAGCCAAGTTGGAAGAAGCTCTCGCAAATCTCAAATTACAAGCTGAGTTGGACCGGGAGAAAAACCAACGAAAGAATGAACTCGATATCCTAACACACGAAAATGAAGTCAATTTCCGCGCGGAAGAGTTTTCTGCTAAGGCGGAGGCGTTGTTCCAACAAGCTCGCAATGAAATGAATCACAACCAGCTAACCTCACAACTTATCGAAAGGTTGCCACAGATTGCCGCTGAAATGCCGAAAATCAAAGACCTCAAAGTGTTCCAATCAGACAAGAGTGACCCAAATTTAGATGCACTGTCGACCTTCATTGCCAAGATCATGGAACTCACACAATCCTGGAAAAAATAAAAAAGCAAAAATACTTGTCAAAAAAATAGTATTCATAAGAATAGATTCTATCCTTATGAATGTGCAAGATTACCATTTACACCGGCGTGGTGCGACTATAAACCCAGAAGGCCGCTTTGAAGCATTTTCCTATGAAACTTTTGATGATGGTTGGGATAAGACCGAAGAAGCTCAACAAATCGCTACATCCTATCTACCGGAATATGCAAAGACCATTATCAATACTAACAAGTCTCCTGACATTCCTTTTGATACATCCATCAACCCTTATCGTGGCTGTGAGCATGGCTGTGTGTATTGTTTTGCCCGTCCCAGCCATTCCTTTACCAACCTCTCACCCGGTTTAGATTTTGAATCAAAGATTTTTTATAAAAAAGATACTGTAAGGCTTTTAGAAAAGGAATTTGCCAAAAAGAAATACCGTCCTAAACCGATTGCTCTAGGGATCAACACAGATGCCTACCAACCCATTGAAAAGAAACTTGGTATCACGCGTTCCTTACTAGAAGTTTTTTGTAAGTACAAGCATCCCGTTAGTTTGATTACCAAGTCTTCCTTGATTACCCGTGATTTAGATCTAATGACCGAACTGGCATCACAGAATTTACTACATGTGTTTGTTTCTTTGACAACAATGGAAATGAAATTGTACCAAAAGTTAGAGCCTCGCACGGCTACACCTAAGAAGCGATTGGCTGTAATAGAAAAGCTCGCAAAAGCAGGAATACCGGTAGGTGTCATGTGTGCTCCGATGATTCCAGCTCTGAATGATATGGAATTAGAAACTCTATTGCAGAATGCCAAGGATGCAGGTGCGAAACGAGCAGGCTATGTACTGTTACGCTTGCCCTTTGAAGTGAAAGATATTTTTGCTAATTGGTTGCATACCCACTATCCTCTAAAAGAGGAACATGTTTGGAATCTTATCCGTAGTACGCGTGGTGGCAAGGAATACGATGCAAGCTATGGCCAACGTATGAGTGGAACGGGAGAGTATGCGAAGTTGTTACGCAAACGTTTTCGTCTGGCTGTCAAACGCTTAGGATTTAACCAAGAAAATCTTAAATTACGGACAGACCTTTTTGCCCCTCCTTCTCCTTATGGCAAACAATTATTGCTATTCGAGGATCTGTGACAGCCATTTCAAGTGTCTATCGTATAGAAGAGAAAATACAATTCTCTAGCGATAGCAAGAATCGCTTTTTCGTACTTATCTGCAACATCTCTTAGAGAATCAAATGCCTGTAAATCAGCGAATGGCAAGCGGTAGCGTACCTCAGCTCCATAGACTACAGGGCAATTTTTATCAGCCTGGTTGCATAGGAGTATTGCTGCATATTCAGAGCGCGGGTTGGGCGGGTCTGTATAGAGTTTGGAAAAGAGTTGCTTGGAAAAGTTTTTTGAGGTTTGTATCTGGTGTTTTGGATTCATCGAGTTGTCCGAAGTGTGAGAAAAATGAAAACCGAACTTCTGAAGTGTAGTGATTGCATTGGCATCCACTTTGCTTACCTCTGTACCTCCTGAATAGCATTCCACATAAGCAATTCGAAAATGTTCACTTAGGGTTTGGCCAATGATTTCTGCGATGATACTCCGGCGTGCATTGTGTGTAGAGACAAAACTGAGTTTAGCGATTTTGCCTTGTTGGCGTTTTGTTTCTACAAAACTTGCGATCTCTTGCAAGGTTTCTTGGCGTTCGGAAGACAGTGCAGCTTGCGTTTCTGGGTTTGTCAAAATTTGTAGGAGTTTTGCTGGCATTAGGTATAAGGTAAAAAAGTTAACTGGTTTAGATAGCTTTTTCTTTTTTCTATTTCTAAAGTAAATTCCAAAGTTTATCAGTCGGTTCACAGTCTACTACGACTTGGTATTTTTCTAAAATCTTACTGCTCAAAACTTTTAACGAAATCGAATCGACGCTGCAATAGCGGATCAGTTGTTCTAAAGACTTTCTATCCTGGTAATGTATCCAGCGGTGCCATAGTAAAATTGCATCGGTACCATCAACGCCCTGTAGATCTTTGGGTCTAACAATAGCTAGTCGTTTTTCGATCCTTTTTAGGCCAGAGCGTAGGCCAAGGTGGTAGCAAACCCAACGTAGGTCTATATGAGGGCAGGGAATTGCGGGAATATTGTAGAATTGGCAAACTACAGGGACGTCGAAGGAAGTTCCATTGAAGGAGGCGAGTAGCCTGACATCTTCTAGTAGATCTAAAAAATCATCTAAGTTGCTTCCATTGGTAAATTGGTACAACTGATTGCGATGTAGACAGGTTATGACAGTTATATTGTCTCCGTAAAGCATCCCATTGGTTTCGATATCAAAATAGGAGATCTCCTCAAAAAAATCTCCCAATAGGCGCCATTTATCACTGGCATGGAGTTTTTGGTTGAAAAAGGCGATGTTGTTTTGCTTCTTTTCTTCTTGGTAGGTTGCAATTTCTGCAAGTAGAGTCTCTCGTTGTTTGCGCCCTAAAGGTAGCTCTTCTGTCTTTTCGATAGCATCGGTCCAAGAAAAAAAGCCATAGCTGTGTAATTTTTCTACTGTTTTGGGACCTATACCGCTGAACTGTAGCCAAGCCTGTTCAATCAATGCAAACGTTCCCGCTTCTTCTCTAAAATACTCGCTGCACGTCCCAAACGGTTGCGCAATTTCTTTTCTTCTTCTTGTTTTTCGTCCCATTCCTTGTTTGCAGCTTGGGCGAGTATTTTTTCAAAGATGATCTCTGGTTTTTGGAATGTACCTGTGAGAATGAATTCGATTAAGTTCAATGTGCAGCTCACCGAAGCATTTGAGGTAACGAGTAGCTCTTCCAATTCTAAGTTTTGTATTCCAGGAGGCTGGGGGGTTACGCAGGAAGGGCAGCCAGAATGGCACTCGCACTCTAGGATAATGGTTTGGCAGAGTTCTAAGGCTTCACGAAATTTTTCAAAGATCTTTTCTGCATAGCCTACGCCACCCTCATGTGAGTCATATAGGTATAGGGCGCTGTGCCATCTGTTGGAAGCAGCGTCAATGAGAGAAATATCAGTATCGATGTCTTGCATATCTCCCATACACAAACTGGGTGCTGTTCGTTTGAGAATGTACGCCAGACCATGTAAGGCAGCATCGACGTAGCGTTTGTCCAATTTACCCATCTCTGTAAGCCAAATTTGGGGAGCTAGCATACTAAAACCGGTTGTGTCATACGAAAAAGGTGCAAGGGTAATGGGTCCATAGCCAACATTTTCAAAAGATTTCTCTTTGATTTTTTTGTATAGCTTGGGTTGCTTATCGATGTGGATTTCACCAAAGTCTAGTTTGGCACCATTGTGCTCTTCGCTTTCATCTTTTTCGGTTAGCTGCACCATCCCCTCCCAAGAAGCCTCGGTAAAATAGTCCACTTGTACGGGTGTTACTTCACAGAATTTTTTTTCAAGGTCTAGTTCTAACGACATATATTTTTTACCTAGGTGTTGGTATATTGCATCTTTGTACAAGGTTCCCCTTGCTCCGATAGGATCCAATTCACCGATGACTTTGCCATTGCAATAGATCTGGATGTTAAAATCTGTCATGCCACGTAAGTTGACACCCTTTGAGGGATATTCATGCAAGGCATAACGATAGTTGCTGCGGTATGGCTTTAGTGTTTTATTTTCTAAGAGAACTTCTAAGGCAAATGGATAGGCTTCTCCACTAAATTTTTCTTCTAATGCTTGCAGAGGTTTCTCATAGGCAGCGCAGGGTAGGTGTTGCAATAGTATGTAAGGATTGTATGGATTGAGCCAGGCTTCCTCCACTTGGGTTTGGGTGATGTAATCGGGGTGGTTGACAATGTACTGGTCAATTGGCATATCCTTTGCCAAGTAGATGATGGCTGAACCCTTGCCGCCTCTTCCTACCCGACCTGCTTGCTGCCAAAAACTCGCCACGGTCCCTGGATGTCCCGATAAGACACAGATATCCAAATCTCCTATATTGATGCCAAGTTCTAGAGCATTGGTTGAAATAATGGTTTGAATTTTGCCTTGGAAAAAGTCTCGTTCCAGTCTCCGTCTTTCATCAGGTAAAAGGCCACCGCGGTATGGTTTCACTTTACCTTCTAGGCTTGGCTGCCCATCTAAAATAGAACGGTACAACCTCTCCACTTCTTGCCGGCCACGACAGAAACAAATGCTGCGAAAGCCATTCCTTGTTGCATAACGCAATAGGGGAATGGATAGAGAGGATGTGCCCTTTCTATACTGTGAGCCGGCATTGTTGGTAAATAGGGAAGGGTTTAGGAGCAATAAGTTTTTCTCTGGAGCAGGTGAGCCATCCTCGCTAACTGTATAAAACTCTCGTTTGAATAGGGTTTCTATGTGTTTTTTAGGATTGCCAATAGTGGCAGAAGAACAAATAAACTGTGGTGCACTTGCGTGGATTTCGCAGATGCGTAACAGTCGTGAAAAAACATTGGAAACATGGGAACCAAATGCTCCACGGTAGGTATGCACTTCATCGACAATGATGTAACGTAGGCGGGAAAAGAAGCTCTTCCATTTGCGATTGTGGTTGGGGAGAATTCCAGAATGCAGCATATCAGGGTTGGTGATCATAAAGTCTGCCGAAGAACGGATCTTATCCCGCTCTGCTGTAGGTGTATCCCCATCATAGGTTCCTAACTTTTGTTCTTGCACGACATGTTGCAGAAGTTTGCCCAGTGTTCCCTCTTGATCTCTCGCTAGAGCTTTTGTGGGATAGAGTAGTAAAACGGTAAAGCCAGTATCTTGCTGCAGGTAATCTTGCAAGACGGGTAGTAAAAAGGATAAGGTTTTGCCGCTTGCCGTACGAGAAACCAATAATGTATCTTTTCTTGCTAGTACAGAATGGAAAGCAAGAGATTGGTGGGAATAGAGCTTTTCTATATTGTCTTGCAACAGCGCTTGTTTCAGTTCGGGGTGCAAGTGCTTGGGTAGCTCGGCAAAGTTACCTTCTCTGGCAGGAAGAGTGATCTGTGATTTTACATTTCGAGCAAACTCTGATTTGACATAGCGGATGAGTGCGTCAATCTCTGGCATAAGACATAAAACCTCTGTTTGGAGGAAAAAGTCAAATCCTTTTGGAGCTTTAAAGGTCTATTCTCGGCTAGTTGTACAATTCATCGATCTCTTGCATAAAACGGTCCGTATAATAGCCAAACTCCCAAATCCTCGTACCTGACACTCTAACCTTTTTTTTACGGGCAAATGTTAGTTTCACTATCTCTGTTGCTTTCCCGTTGTACATCTCTTGCACTTTTTCTAGTTGGGGAGGACGTGAGATTCGGTAGGCTTTGGGAGAGCGTAGAAAATAACGCAGTACAACCTCTTTTTTGGCAAAGGTAATACTTTGCGGTTGTAAAGGGTTGAGTGTCGCTACGCATACAAGGGCTGCTAAACTTAGGAAAAACAATTCGATAAAGATAATTGCATCTACCGGTTGGCCAAAATAAAACAGACAAATCAATAGCACACCTACTAGAGCTTGCATCGTCATAGCACTTATGAGAATCTTTTGGTAGAATTTTGGAGGCAAAGCAAAGGTTTTTGGCAATTCGTTTTTCCTTTGACTTAGCTGTTGTAAGTATTTCGAATATAGAGTTTGGTAAATCGAGCTAAAATCTTTTGCACTGCTGTTAATACTTATACGTTGCTTGTATCTATCGTAGATGTGTAAATTGGCAAATCCTAGCGAGATTCCTTCCTGAAAATGCGTGATTTCCGACAAACGTATCCTTTTTTGTTGGAATATGTTTTCAAAATATATGCTATCACCACTTATGCCTAATGAGCCAGCATTGTGAATATAGAACAGTGCGGTAAGTCCAAATAGAACGGCTCCCATCGCGAAAAAAAGGGCAATAATTTTCCAGTCGATAGGCTTTGCTTGCGGAAGAGTTAGAAAAAAAAATGGAAAACTCAAACTAACGGCAGCAAAAGATGCTAAAAAAATACTCAGAAAAACAGCCGTAGGAAAGTTCAACGAATAGAGTTTCACACCTAAGGTTCGTAGGTTTAAAAATTGTTCGCTGAAATGTCCTTTATTTTTTACTAAATAGATGGCATATAGGATAGAAGGTAGAAACAGCACTTCTAAGAGGAGGAGGATGGTAAGACCAGAGCCTAAACTGCGAAAAAAATACAAATAAACACATAAACCAATGCCATGTGATGAAAGTAGATACATATAAATAGATTTCAAAACTGTTCCTAGCACCCTTTTTACTTTTTTTGCAAAAAAGATTGTTAAATTAGCCCAAGGATGTAATATTTATTCCATCAGTTATTCCTATGCTCTAAATAGCGAGCTAATATAGACTCGTGTTACAGTTCCCATATGCAGACTCGTAAAAATATTGTCAACCAGAGAGAGAAAGGATTGTACGCCAATATTGGCAGAATCTTAGCAAGTAGCTCATTCTATTTGTTAAATGCTTTTTTGTTTAGCCACGAAACGGTAAAATTCCTATTCGCTGTTTTAATTGCCTTATCAACTCTATGGCTTTTATTAGAATATTTCGTATTCTTAGATTATGACCGCTATACTTTCCTGTCCTTTATTCCCGCTTGTATAGATTTAGTAGGGATTGGTCTGATGATCTATCTTACTGGAGGAATTGCCTCTCCCGTTACCTTTACCTATATTGCTATATTAGCAATTTCTGTTATTTATGGAGAAAAGCGTCAGTCTCGCTTCATCTATATTTTCGTGAACGCATTTTTATTTTTTTTGAGTGTATTTTCCTATTTAAGCGTCATTCCTTCCACCGATCTATACGGGAACAAAATATCTCCGAACCCATTTGTCTTCCTTACTTTGAATGCTATGTTTTTCATTACATCTACCGCTTTGTACAAAGCGTTGCGAGCAATTATGGCAACCAACGAGAAGATATTGCGGCAAACAGAAGACTTGAATATCCTATTGAACAATTTGAACCGGGATATTTCTTTAAAGGCAATTCTAGAGAACGTATCCAAATATGTAGAGAAAAACTTTCATTTTCCCTATTATGGCTTCTCTATATTAAGTCCAGATAAAAAATACTTATACTTTAAGCAATATTCCTTGCCCCAATCGATAAAGGCTGAAAATGTTGCGAAGTTGGAACAGTTGAAAATTGCTGTGGGAGATGGCGAGACTGGTTTGCACGCGACTGCCTTTGCTGAAAAAAAGGCTATTTTTGTCAGTGATGTACAAAATGAAAACCGTTTTCCCATTCGACCAGAGATCTTACAAATTTTCAATCACCATGCAATTATAGTCATCCCTATTGTACTCCAGGGGGAGCGGATTGGAACACTGGATTTCTTTAGTATGAAGCAAGTAAATTTAAGTTCTTTTGAGTTCCAGCAACTCTCCATCTTAGGGGAACAGTTGGCAGGTATTATCAAATCATCAGAATTGTTCTCTATAGTGCAGCAAGAAAAGGATACTTCAGATAAGCTACTAACCAATATATTGCCTAAGACCATTGCAGCTGAATTAAAGTCATCCGGTAAAGTCGAGTCTGTTCTCTTTCCTGATGTTTCGGTTTTATTCACAGATTTTAAGAGTTTCACCACGATTTCACAACAACTAGGCGCAAGTGAATTAGTAGAAAAGTTGCATGCTTATTTTAGCTACTTCGATGATATGGCACAGCAACATGGTTTAGAAAAAATTAAAACGATTGGCGATAGTTATATGTGTGCGGCGGGAATTCCTGAGAGGAGGATGACACACGCTATAGATGCCTGCTTACTTGGATTGGAGATTTGCTACTTTGCTGATAAGCGCAATGAAGAAGCTAAACAAAATAACCAAGCATTATGGGAAATCCGTGTCGGAATTAATTCCGGAGCTTTGATGGCGGGAGTAGTGGGCAAGTGGAAATTTGCCTATGATATTTGGGGGGATACAGTCAATATGGCGAGTCGTATGGAATCTTTTGGAGTGGCTGGCAAAGTCAATATTTCTGAGTATACCTATGAGCTGGTGAAAGAGTTCTTTGACTGTGAATACCGTGGAGAGATTGAAGTAAAAAGTCAGGGGAAGGTAAAGATGTATTTATTGGACCGCCTACGCAAGAAATATTCTCAGGATACACTTGGTTTCACTCCTAATAAAAGCTTC
>JBCCIA010000269.1:0-8667 GCA_039028475.1 Spirochaetota bacterium
ATTTTATTCATGGGGTTTAGAACGAAAATCGATGGGAATAAAAATAGGCAATAAGTACATAGATATGGATAATGTTGAAAGAGTAACACAGTTTGGCAATAAATTAGAAATCGCTTATTACAACCACAAACAAAAAGATAACTTTCTTTTTCCTAGCATTCGCGAGTGCTCCCACTATAGACAACTTTTATACACACTTTTTTAATTTTTGTTGCAAGATTCCTCGGTTTTTTACAGTCTCCTAGCTAAACAGAAATAGGAGTAAGTGAAAAATGACCGAAGCTGAAATGAAACTAACTTATGGCGTAGAAGGCTACCAAGAAATACTAGAAGAGATCCGTGATTTTATTATGGATTATGATTCTTATACAGAAGAAATTCTAAAAGAAAAGCTTGATGAGCAGCTATAGGCCATTTGTATTCGAAAAAGACCGTGATTTCTTAAGCAAATCGTACGAAATGCCATTCCACACCTTTAGAGACTTCCTATAGATGTGGAATGCAACGAGTTTACTGGAAAGCCAACTCTACCACTTCCTTCTGCTGTCTTTGGTGTACTTTGACATGTCCAGCTGCTGGACTAGGATACTCTTTTCTACCAATAAAAGTTAGAGCGTTTCTTGTTTTATACATTTCATCAAATATATCTTTGATAAAAAACCAAGCACCCTGGTTGTGAGGTTCCTCTTGTACCCAATACAGCTCATTTGCAGTTTTGTACTGCTCAATTAGCTCTTTGGTACGTTCGAGTGGAAAGGGATAGAGCTGTTCAATACGGATGATCGCAACGTCACTACGCTTGCCCTTCTCCTTTTCTTCGAGTAGATCATAGTAGACCTTACCAGAACAGAACAGAACTCGTTTGACTTTTTTAGCCGCTTTTGCCGCTTCTGCATCGTCCAAAACTTCTTGGAATGCCTTCTTCATCAACTCGTCTAAAGCAGAAGTTGCCTTAGGATGGCGCAATAGGCTTTTAGGAGACATGATCATCAGTGGTTTACGGTAGCTTCGCAAGATTTGCCGACGCAATAGGTGGAAATACTGTGCAGGAGTCGTGCAGTTGCAAACCTGGATATTGTCATTGGCACAGAGTTGTAGCATACGCTCCAAACGAGCACTCGAATGCTCTGGTCCCTGCCCTTCGTAACCATGCGGCAAGAGAACGACCAGACCGCTAAAACGTTGCCATTTCACCTCCGAACTGCTTATAAACTGGTCAAAAATTACCTGAGCGGTATTGGCAAAGTCTCCAAACTGGGCTTCCCAAATCACGAGAGCGGATGGGTCTGAGAGTGAGTAACCGTATTCAAAGCCCAACACAGAGTATTCGGAAAGAGAGGCATTGACAATTTCAAATAAACCTTGTTTTTCCGATATGTGGTTTAGAGGAATATATGTCTCGCCGTTGTTTGAATCTACCAGAACAGCGTGCCGGTGTGAGAAAGTACCTCGCTGCGAATCTTGGCCTGACACACGAATGTGAAAACCGTTTTCTAGGATAGAACCAAAAGACATCGCTTCGGCAAATCCCCAGTCGATGGGGATCTCTCCCTTACCCATTTTTTTTCGGGTATCTAGCAATTTTACCAATTTGGAGTTTGGTGTAAAATTATCTGGGGTATTGGTAATAGCATGGAGGATCTTTTCTTCCTGCTCTGCGAGTATCTGAGTAGCAGGTTGTGAGTCTAGAGGGTCTTTTGAGTAATTGGCCCAAACACCTTTCATAGTATCCACTTTGATCTTGATCTTTTGCTTTTTGGTTTCATTGAAAGAATCTTCTAGGTATTCTTTCGCTTCTTTCTTAATATTTTCCAGTTCACTCTTATTGACATCCGTATGTTCTAACAAAAACTTCTCATAAGAATTGATAACTTTCGGATGTTTTTTGATGATATTGTACATGTACGGCTGGGTGAAAGCTGGCTCATCTGTCTCATTGTGACCAAGTCGGCGGTAGCAAATTAGGTCAATGATAACGTCTTTATGGAATTTTTGGCGGTATTCCAGACACAATTTCATCGTCCGGTAGGCTGCTTCAGGGTCATCACCATTAACGTGGAAGATAGGGATTTGAAAACCCTTGGCAAGGTCTGTTGCATATAACGTCGAGCGCGACTCGTTAGGTAAGGTAGTAAAACCGATCTGGTTGTTGACAACTACGTGGAAAGTCCCACCAACATCGTACCCCTCAAGATTCATTAAGTTGAGAGTTTCGGAAACTACGCCCTGGCCTGCAAAGGCTGCATCTCCGTGGATCAACAGCGGCATAAAACGGGTTCGGTTCGTATCGTTCTTGAGCAATTGGCGGGCGCGTACCGAACCTGTAACAACGGGATTTACCGCTTCTAAGTGACTTGGATTGAATGCGAGTGAGAGTTTTACTTCACGGCCAGACTCCGTTTTCAAGGTATTTGAATAGCGCAAATGGTATTTTACGTCAGCATAATCCAAAGAAGTATCTACATTTTCTTCAAATTCTGCAAAGATTTGGCTGGCTGGCTTATCGATGATATTGACAAGGACATTCAAACGACCACGGTGTGCCATCCCCATCACAATATGCTCCAACTCGCTACGTCCAGCTTCCTGAACCAATGTATCCATCATAGGAATAAACGTTTCACCTCCCTCTAAGGAAAAACGCTTCTTTCCAACATATTTTCTTGCAAGGAAGTTTTCAAAATAGTCGGCTTCGAAAAGCTTACGAAATAAACGTAACCTTGTATTGTGACTGACTGGTTCTGAATTCGCGGTAGTTTCCATTTTTATCTGCAACCATTCGCGCTCTTCGTCATCAACAAGGTAGTACTGCTCGGAGCCAATCGAACCACAATAGGTCTGCTCATACCACTGTAAAACCTCTTTTAGGGGAACAGCCCCAAGTCCAGGTCCAGAAGTTCTCTCATCGACAATCATATCCAAATCTTCTTGCGAGAGTTCCCGCAATTTTGTTTCAATGAAGGATCGATTCGGTTGGTTGATTCCTAAAGGGTCTAAATTAGCAGCTAAATGCCCTTGTCTACGATAAGCATTGAGAATATTCAAAACCCCCATTGCAGATAAGGACAGCTTACCGCCCATTTGCGGACCAGACGGAGGTGTTTTGTAAGAAGGGCTACCTGTTGCGGGTACAATAGAGGCTCCTGCAGTTCCATTGGAAGGGGGATTTCCCTCATTTTCCAATTGGTGGAAGAAAATCGCCCAATCTCCTGTGACATTTGCTGGATTTTCTTTGTATTTTTGGTAGATCTCTTCCAGTAGTTTGGCATTGTCACCGTTTAATGCCATCAGATGTTGTATATTCATATCATTTCTCCCTTACGAGTGGATAGACCATTTGCCAACAGACATAGCAGCTTCTTTGACAATCTCAGATAAAGTCGGATGGGCGTGCACCGAGCGGGCAATATCTTCCGCGGAAGCACCAAATTCAAAAGCAATCGCCGCCTCTGCAATCATATCAGAAGCTCTCGGACCAATGATGTATATACCTAAAACTTTATCGGTTTCTTTATCGGCAAGAATTTTCACTTGACCATCGGCTTCGTTCATTGCTTTGGAACGACCATTAGACTTGAAGATCGCTTTTCCTACATTGTAAGCAATGCCTTGTTTCTTCAGTTCTTCCTCACCATAGCCAACCCAGGCAACTTCTGGCCAAGTATAGACAATCCAAGGAATGGCATGGTAACCAACATGACCAGATTGTCCCGCAATCATTTCTGCAACAGCAATCCCCTCTTCTTCTGCTTTATGGGCAAGCATCGGACCATCTATAACATCACCGATAGCATATACCCCAGGTACGTTGGTACGAAAGTCATTAGACTCTACTTTGATACGGCCACGCTCTGTAAACTCGATACCAATCTCTTTGGCTCCCAAAGTATCTGCAAAAGGCCTCCTGCCTACAGATACCAGTACCACATCTGCATCAAGTTCGGAGACTTCCCCCTTAGCATTTTCTACGGATACTTTGGCTTTGTTTTTTGCAGTTTCCACCTTAGTAACCTTGTGGCCAAAGAGAAATTTTAAACCTTGTTTGTCGAGCAGACGTTGGGCATAGTTCGCCATTTGCTTGTCAGCTGTACCAAACAATCTGTCCATAACCTCAATCACCGTGACTTCTGCACCGAGGCGGTTCCAAACAGAACCTAGTTCCAAACCAATCACTCCCGCTCCGATAATCACCATTTTATTGGGAACTTTTTCCAGAGCAATTGCATGATCAGAGGTAACAACCGTCTTGCCATCAATGGTAAAGCCAGAGATTTCAATAGGGGTAGAACCAGTTGCGATGATAATATTTTTTCCTTGGATCGTTTCTTTCTCTCCAGCATCGTTGGTAATCTCTACCTGTTGGTTTGTGACAAAGCTACCCGTTCCGTGGAAACGTTCGATTTTATTCTTTTTCATCAAGAAATCTACTCCATCGCAGACTTCTTTCACTACCTTGTCCTTGCGAGCAAGCATCTTCTTGAGGTCAAGTTTGACACTGCCAACTTTTACCCCATGTTCTTCCAGACCATGTTTGGCCATATGGTACTGCTCGGAAGAATCCAATAGAGCTTTCGAAGGAATACAACCTACATTTAGGCAGGTTCCTCCTAGGGTAGCTCTCTTTTCAATGATTGCTGTTTTCATACCCAATTGTGCACTACGGATCGCTGCTACATATCCTCCAGGGCCAGCACCGATGACAATTACATCAAATTCTTTCATAGTTATACCTCTAACAACAATCTAGTTGGATCTTCGATACCTTCTTTGATCTTAACTAGAAATTGTACAGCTTCCTTGCCATCGACAATTCTATGGTCATACGATAGAGCTATGTACATCATCGGACGAATGACTATCTCATCGTTGACAACTACAGGTCTCTTGACGATATTGTGCAAACCAAGGATTCCACTCTGTGGAGGATTTAGGATAGGAGTCGACATCATAGAGCCATAGACCCCACCATTGGAGATAGAAAAAGTTCCACCCTGCATCTCATCCAAAGTAATTGTCCCTTCCTTAACCTTAGTAGCCATACGAATGATCTCTTGTTCGACACCGGCAAAGGTCAAGTTTTCCACATTCCGTACAATTGGTACAACCAAACCTTTTGGTCCACCGACTGCGATACCAATATCAAAATAATTTTTATAAACAATGTCAGTTCCACGGATTTCCGCATTGATCGCAGGAAAAGCCTTTAAAGCGGAAATGGTTGCCTTGGTAAAAAAGCTCATAAAACCGAGCCCTACTTCGTGTTCTTCTTTGAACTTCTCTTTGTATTTAGAACGAAGACTCATTACACCTGACATATCCACTTCGTTGAAAGTCGTCAGAATGGCTGCGGTGTGCTGAGCACTTACCAAGCGGTCGGCAATAGCTCGGCGTAGACGTGTCATTGGCACAACTGTCTCTCGTTCCCCTCCCTCAGCAGGAGGCGCCGCTACTGGAGCTGGTGTAGGTTTTGCTGGACTTGCACTTGCAGCTGGGGTACTAGGTAGGGAAGGCATTGTAGGAGCTGGTGCTGGGGATTGGTTTTGCATATGAGTCAAAGCGTCGCCTTTGGTTATCTGTTGGTTTCTACCGGTTCCCTGAATTTGTGCTGGATTCAATTGGTTCTCAGCTACAATTTTTCGAACTGCTGGAGAAAGTGTTTCATTCTTGTCACCTGTAGATTGCGCAGGTTCTGCCGCTGCTGGTGATTCTTGTGTAGGCTCTGCCGCCGGTTTTCCCGCTGTAGCTCCGGCTTCTATGATACCTATCACTTCCCTAACTGTGACTGTGTCGCCATTTTGTTTGTGCAAGGCTTTTAATACCCCGGAAGCGGGAGCAGGAACTTCCATTGTTACCTTATCCGTTTCCAGTTCGACTAGAATGTCATCCGCGTTTACCTCGTCTCCTTCTTGAAAAGACCAAGCAAGAATTGTCGCTTCGGTGATAGACTCTCCCATTTCGGGAACAATAATTTCTACAGACATGAATACCTACTTCCTTTTTATTCTCAATAGTTCTTGTATATGTATGACTTTACGCTTTAGGGAGAGTCTAGGGATTCCTACAAAACCGTCAACCCGATAAGAAAAAAGTTCACAAAAGCAGATTATTTTGTAAAAATTCAGATTCGCCGCTTGACTCTCCCCTTACTGGAGCCTTTATCTTAGGAAAAAAATTACTGAGAAGATTATGCATATGAAATTCTATATATACATTGTTTGGACGGGAGCCTTGGTTTGGCTGATTCCCTTTGTATTTTCTACGCCATTTTTTATAGATTGTGGATAACCATAATAAACTTTCAAGGCTTTTCACTATATTGTTTGTAGTTCCAAGCTACACGTTTGGGAGGAAAGTTTCCCGATTGTATTTCCTGGATTGTCTGTATAACCTGTTGCTGTGTGTTCATAACTATAGGTCCATGCCATGCGATAGGTTGTTTTAGCTTTTTACCAGCAAACAAAATGGTTTTGACAGATTCTTCTTCAGTAGTAGAAAGCTCTATGCTACGGGCATAGGAGTCTCCAGTGGTTTCGGCATCAAACAGTATGATGTGGCCAGTTTCCACTTGGGAATGGTAAGCATTGCACCGGGATAGATTGCCTTCATAAACATACAACATAGCTGTATCCAAACCATCAGAAATAGAAAATTTCACAGAAGAACCCGAATCTAATTCTAAATCAACCATTTGTACAGGTTGCGTTGTCTGAAAAGGGCCAACAATGTCTTGCCTCATTGGGTCTATAGATTTTCCTGCTAAAACTCTTGCTTCTACACCCGGAGCGATCTCTAAGGAGGGTATATCTTGGGGGGCTACCGTACCATACCTCGGAGCAGCCATTTTTTGTTCTGCTGGTACATTGATCCAAATTTGAAACCCTTGTACAAACACCCCTTTCGCATTCGCTCCACCTTCTGCATGTTCTACGCCAGATCCTGTAGACATCCATTGCATACCAGGAGTATCGTATGTTTCACGATTTCCCAAACTGTCAGCGTGCCTACCGGTACCACTTTTCAGATAAGATGCTATATCAAAACCTCTATGTGGATGCCAAGCAACAGGAAAGTCATCCTCATGCCCGACCAAACCACTTTTTTCTTCTATAGCAAAATAATCACACATTAAGAATGGATCGGCATCTTCCACAGGAATAGCAGCAGGAAATGCTTGTTTTACACTACGGTGATCCCCAAATGGATAGGTAATTCCTTGCTTTACTACACGCTTTATAGCCATTAGACTGAAATCTTTGGATGTATCCATGTAACTCATTAACCATGCAACATTCCCTATAAGCAAGCAATTTTGTAACACAGTTGAGAAATTCAGCAAAACTGTAGATAGAGTACTTTACGAAATTAATCATAAAGAATATCGTGGATACTTGCAGAGTGTTTTAAGGTAGGGTACTCCTATATAAAAGGCAAAGGAATACAAATGAGTTCGAAGAAAAATCGCATGGATTACAAAGTCTATCCACTATGGCAGTTCATGAGTGAAACCTATGGCATAGAAGAAGCCTTTAAGAACTTCGGCCCTTACCGTGGTGCTAACGTAACACCTCAAATTATTGATAAAAATACTATAGAAGTTTCTATGTCACAAATAGTCAGCAACACCAATTACGTAGGAAGCCATTTTGGAGGCTCTCTCTATTCCATGTGTGATCCCTTCTATATGTTTTTACTTATATGGAATTTGGGTGAAGAATACATAGTATGGGATAAAAGTGCTAGAATAGATTTTGTCAACCCTGGGTATGGAACTGTCAATGTACAGTTCCACCTAAGTGATACAGAATTAGAAGAGGTAAAACAAATTGTTGCCCAAGAAAGAAAAACAACGCGCTTTTATACAACAGAAATATTGGATGAACGTGGAAAAATAGTTGCAAGATTAGAAAAAGAGCTATATATTCGCAAAAAAAAATAGACCTTGCAACAGGAGGCTTTTCAAACGGTGGAATACAATCTTTTGTTACAATCTTTGCAAGCATGGGATGAAAAACACACCCAGTATTTGCAAGAAATATGTAGGCAAAATAGTAAACATAGTGAATTTGTAAACCATATCATTGATATATTTTGCAAAGAAAACCAGCTGCAGCACCCAACTAGCTGGATCATCAAGTACTTTGTTGACAGTAGACAACCTATACAACAAAAACAAATCAATAGGATTTTGCAACAATTGGACACTTTAGAACATTGGGGGAGTCAACTTCATATTCTGCAAATTGTACCCAAAGTACATTTGACAAAAGTAGTTGCTAAAAACATACAAACTACGGTCAAAAAGCATATGCATTCAGAAAAAAAATTTGTCAAAGCAGCTGCATACCAAGCTTATTATGAAATAGTACAATTGCAACCACAGCTAAAAGAAGAGTTTCTAGAAATCTGCAACGAAGCAGTTGTGAGAGAAAGTGCTTCGGTCCAATCTAAAATAAAAAAAATTATAGCGTATCTTAAAATAAGTTTATAGAACAAAATACCACAAGGTAAGTACAAATGCAGGCATAGGCATTGAAATCTTCAAGAATAAAGAATAATATTCTACTAATTTGGTTTTACCCTCTTTCTTTTGATTAAGTAACAATAGAAGCTCTAACAAGGAAAAGAATAACAATCCATATATAGCTAATATAGAAAACTCAATTACTG
>JBCCIA010000270.1:0-8625 GCA_039028475.1 Spirochaetota bacterium
AACGCACGTCACGTGAGAGGTGTCTTCGTGGGTCGGGGCGGCTCCTTCAACGTTGCCACGGCTATAACGGAAGCCCAGGAGGCCATGATATGCTTGTGGACGACCGCTTGAAAATTTTTCTCTTGACCCATAAACGTACGTTAGTATTTTATAGTCATGAAATAAAAGAAAAACTCTTTTAAGTATAAGAGCTTTATGTGGAAAAAAGCTCTCCGTTCGGCCTCTGCCTGCCAGCTTACTCCGAACGGAGAAACCCACCCATAAGGATGTAGCAAAAGTCTGTGCACGCACAACACAGCGTCAACTCTTTTCTACATCCCCTGGGTAAACTATAATTTAACAATTAGGAGAATCCTATGGAACAAGAACAAGAAACCGACTTCAAAGGTCTACTCGACCGCTTAGAGATCATTCTCGACCGCCTAAGCAAGCCCAGAACCTATTGCAGAAAACGCCGCATCCGTTACCACAAACTGGGAAGGAAACAACTCAAGCTATTGCGCCAAGTATTAGAACCGATGGACGGTTAGACCCAACACAAACCCACCTATAGCTTGGAAACAGGCTATAGGTACTGCTAAAGGATCAGACATGGAATTTACAGAAGATAGGATGCAAGAACTAGAAAGACGTGCGGCTGATTACGAAGCAAACCCAGAAGATACCTATAGTCTGTCAGATGTCCACAAGGAACTAGAGGAAAGACTTGGGAGGAAAATAGAGAAAATAGAACAGAGTTCTTAACTCTCACCTATCCTATATTAAAGCCAGCTTGAAAAAGTGGAAAAGATAAAAAAGTAGATTTTTTCATTCAATCTTTTATATATGTAAACTAAATCTCAGAAAAAAGGAGGTAAAAGAATGAGCAACCGTATTGAAAATATCAACTTAGAAATATTGATCCATTGCCGCAAGCAGATAGGCTTAGATATGGCAGAGGTAAAGAAAAAAGTCCCCAAAATATTGTCCATAGAGCTTGGTGAAGTCAAACCCACATTCAAACAAGCTGATATACTTGCAGAGTTATACAAAGTACCTCGTTGGGTTTTTATCTCCAAATCTTTGCCAGAAAAATTTCAATTGCAAAAGACAACTCCCTCATTTCGAAAATTTATAGCAGATGAATCTAAAGTTTTTCAAGACCCTAAAATTAGAAGCGTAATTGCTAGAATCGAAAGACACCGAGAGTTGGTTATAGAATTAGCAGAGGATATAGCAGAACCAATCATTCCATTAACCCCTCCCAAATGGAATAAACAAGATACACCTAAAACTATCGCAAAAAAAATTCGCAATTGGCTGCAAGTCAAAGAAGAGTCCCTCGACTTTTCTGCTTGGAGGAAACTCTTAGAAAGACAAGGAATATTTGTATTCACAACATCAAAATTCAAAGATTGGTCATTCCTGGATAAAGAACTCGTTCGTGGTTTTGCAATATACCATACCGTTTTACCTATTATCCTAATCAATGACTCTGACCCAAAGAAAGCCCAATCATTTACTCTATTTCATGAGTTAGCCCATTTACTAAGAAAAGAAACAGTGATTGATAGCTGGGATACGGATAAAGCAATCGAGAAATGGTGTGATGAAGTGGCTGCCAATGTTCTGATGCCACAAGAAACATTTTTGCAAGAAGTGGATGGTATAGATTCGTTAAAAGATATTAAAAATTTGGCAAAAAGATTTTGTGTAAGTACTTATGCTTGCTTGGTTAGAGCAAGACAACTCAAAATCATTAGCCAACAAAAGTATCTAAGTCTGCAAAAACAGATGCAAGAAGAATATGAAAAGGCACAAAAGAAACTAAAAGAATCCGAAGGAGGCCCACCGAGAAACCGCTCCAAGGAAATTGTACAGCAATATGGAACGATTTCTACCAATATCTTGTTCCAGGCTTACCAAAATAGTGAACTAAGCCTACACAAGTTGATGAAACATTTTGGAATAAAAAAAGCCCCTGTCATTTTTCAAATCGAGCAATTGTTATGAGCCAAAAATATTTTCCAGATGCGAATACTTTTTTGGCAGGTTGGCATATATACTATCCCCCCAAAGTCTTCGCACGTCTTTGGCAAGAGTTAGAAAAAAAGACAGAAGAGATTGCAATTCTACAACCAATTATGAAAGAGATTGAGCCTAAAAGTTCGAATTATGGAAAGCTATCAGACACGAAAAAAGAGGAACATTATCCAATTAGAAGATGGATAGAAAAAACTGGATTTTCTATTAAACAAATTGGTTCTGAAGTGGAAGCCCTGTCAATAGAGCTGGAAAAAGAATACCAAATACATGAGCAATCAAAAGGTGCAAATCAGACAGATATTCTTTTAATATCTTATGCAAAATTTCACCAGGGCACTGTGGTAACCTATGAAGCGAAACAACCAAATAGGCCAGGAAAAAAGGAAAATTATAAAATCCCTTTAATTTGTAAAGAACAAGGAGTAGAATGTCTCACTTTCATTGAAATGATCACTAAACTAAATATACAGATAAAATAGTTATATAGATTTGCCCCTTATTAATTACACTTTAACGATGACAATCTAGTAAAAAACTCTTCCCTACTCAGATCTTGCGAAGCTTCCCATTCATCAATGTATTGCTGTAATTCTTTTCCACTCATTGCCAAGGGATCATTTTTCCACTTCTGTTGCTCTTCATGAGACTCTATAATTTCTGTTTTTTCAAATTCAGAAAGTTGTGTTGTATATTTCATTTATTATAACCTCATAAGATAGCTTGGTATATAAACAAACTCACATGCTCTTTCTTAGCTTTTGGATAGCAAGTCCAGAAAGACCGGTTAACTTAGAAATTGTTGGGTCATCCATTCCTGCTTTGATACAGTTGCTAGCTATTTCAATTTCTCTTTCCTCTTTTCCTTCCACTCTTCCTTTTATTCTCCCCTCAGCTCTAGCTGTATCCATCATCCCCTTAGATTCCCAATAGCCCATCAAACTATTGATATACACATTGTATTCCTCTTGGTTCATTGCACTGATTTCCGAGGTATGGAAAGCTTTTTGAAAGATTGGCTCATTGAGAATTGCTGGTATATTTTCAAAGGTTTCCAGGTTTTTCAAGAAGTAACACCATTTGTCATAACGATTACTTAGCTCATTTTCTTGTTTAGTGAAAAGTGGCATCTGTAGAAATTTGAAATGAAATTTGTCGTAGAATAGATCACCATCCTGGTCTTTCAATTGCACATAACGTTCAAACTTACGTTTTTCCTCTTCTTCATCATATTCAAAGTCTAAAATAGCGATAAAGTAGACGTGTGGCAGCTTAAAGTCCCAATTCCCTTTTTGCGATGTCTCCTGAAGCGGAAAGGTAATATAGAAAAGAGACCTATCTTTGAAAAATTGTAACTTCTCCTTTTGCATCTCGATAATGAATGGCTCACCGTTGGCTCCTTTGCAGTGGATATCAAAAATGGCCTTTCGTTGAAAGGGTAGTTCTGGTATGTTTTCTGAGTTTCCAAAATACAATTCCTCAATTTGGTGTTTAGGCGGCAGAAGCTGGTTGAGAAAATCTATTAGCAGGTCTTTATTCGCCTCTTGTCCAAAAAGCCGCTTGAAGCCAAAATCCGTATAAGGATTGATATATTTTGCTTTTTTGTCCTGCATAGCAACACTTAGACAGACACAATTACAATTTGTAAATGAATTTTTGGACAAAGCTGGTGGCTTGCCTGGTAGATTAGATAAAAAAATGGAAAAATTATCCATTTGCGACTTCATAACAACTCCAGTTCCTTACTGCAAATAATGGATACTCAACAAAGAAAGATCATCCACCAACTGCCCAATAGCCTTGATGCAATTGCTAATCTCTGCAATATCACCCTTCCCTTTTTCAACATGCTTTAGAAAAAGCTCTTCATCGTAATTCATTGCCAACTTGCCACTTTCCTCTGCAATAAGAATATCATCCCTGCCATCCGAAGCAGAAATAAAGGTATCCCCTACTTGTAATTGGATCTCCTGGATTAGTATCTTCTCCATTATAGAATCAAAACCCTCTGTACCTAATTTATAATGCGAGTTTTCTTCCCCTACGAACTGAGCTTTACCATCTCTATACAACACAGGAGCTGGATGTTCTGCATTGACATAATAGAGTTTGCCAGTATCCTTTTCCAAGACTCCTATCACAGCTGACATCAGCATACTACCATGAAACTTTACAAATATATTATGCAATTCTTGAAAGGTTTGCGTTAGCCATGTCACAGGAGAGAGTTTCTTAGCTTTAGCAGAAAGCATACTCCTTTCAATGATGACTTCAAAGGCTGTAGCAAATACCAACACACCCCCTGCTCCCTGGGTAGATTTTCCCATTGCATCTCCATTGGCAAAAACGATACACGGTTTGTCTGCAAGAAAAATCTCATGAGCAATATTGACATCACCGCCGATAGCATATTCCTTTTCTCTGAAAACAAATTTTTTCTTTTGCTCTAGAAATGTACTAACTACAAATGCATCATTTTTTGTAGCGTTGATGTGAAAAGGAAGTAGCAATAGGTTTGTCAGAAAATAATCTCCATCTTGTTTCTCTTTGATTTCACTGATTCTGAGGTGATTTAGAAACAGACGAATGCGAAACTTTTGCAAGAAAAAAGCGAGAAAAGGTCCAAACACAAAGGAGATCACTAAGTTATTCATAGAATATTTGGTAGCAGGAGTTGTGAGAGTTGGCCCAAATAAGAAAGCAGAAAGCACAAAAGAAATAGCACCGATTGCATACAAAAACATCAAAAACCGCAGCCGTAAGGGAAAAAATGCCAATACCATAATCAAAAGCTGGTAACCAGACACATAGTTGGCATCATCAGCGATTATACCGGTAAACCAGCTACAGGAGAGCATTGCATAGCTTGCAACAAGATATAGGAATATATGAGATTTAGGTTTACATATAGGAACAAAGGTTAAAACCAAACATACAACACTCAAAGTCGTAAGACCTAGGCGGAAGTAAATCAAACCTGTAAAATCAGGGTGCAGTTTAGGATCGGTATCAAAGGCAAAACCTAGCCAACAAACACTGGCTAGTAACAAAACACCTCTAGCTAAATCACGTGACTGGGAATGGAAATACGCAATAATTTTTTCTTTATTAGCAATGTACTGTGGATCTGCAGAAAAGTATCTTTTAAGTCTGTGGAATAAACCCGTACCATCCATAACAACTGCTTCCAATATAAAAAATTATTTTCAAAAAAGCAATGGATTTCTACAAACAAAATAGCTATGTGGGAAAAAAACATTTCCAATTTTCCCCAGTATAGGTCTTTATTTATCATTCATAAGTATAGTTACCTGCAACCCAAATTCTACTGGGAAATTTATATACATCACAAAACATGGCAGAGATAAAAATATCTCGTAGATAAGGCACCGCTATGTATAACAAACGAATACAATTTTTGGTTAGCTGTATATTTCTTACTTTAGTAGGTTTGTCCAATTGCTCTGAAAAAAAAGTAATAGAAAAAATAATAGGCACCTCCAAGGAATTAGAAGAGAAATGTGCGAAGAATAACTACAAAGCCTGCACTTCGGTAGGTGTACGCAAAGCCTTTGGAACTTGGGGGTATCAGAAAGACTATCCATCTGCTGTCACATTCATGAAAAAAGGTTGTGACGGAAAAGACTACCAAGGCTGCAAAGAGTTAGGAGTTATGTATATGTATGGCAGAGGTGTTGAAAAAGACTATGCCAAGGCAAAAGAACTCTTCGAACCCGCCTGTGCAAAGGAAATTGCCAACGCTTGCCACTATATCGGAGATTTTTATAAGTACGGTAGAGGGTTTGCAAAAGATCTAGAAACCGCAAAGAAATACTACCAAAAAGCCTGCGATGCTGGTTCGAAATCTAGCTGCAAACTAGCGGAAGAATGAATCAACAAGCCATACCAGAACAAAAGATCCTTGGTAAAATCACAAAAGCGATCGATACCGAATTAGAATCCTTACAGCACTTTCGCGAAAACTTGCATAGCGAAGGTTTCACAAAAGCGGTAAACTGTATCTACCAAAGCCAAGGCAAAGTCATTGTAACAGGAGTTGGCAAGTCAGGTGACATAGCAAAGAAAATTTCTTCAACACTTTCTTCCACAGGAACACCCTCCTCCTTCCTCCACCCCACAGACGCCGTACATGGGGATGCTGGAATTATACAAAGACAAGATGTGGTTATTGCTATTGGCAAAAGCGGAGAAAGTGATGAGCTGCTCTCCCTACTACCAACCATCCAAAAATTAGGAGCCCAAACGATTGCTATAACAGCAAACCCTAAGTCCAGACTAGCTCAGCAAGCAGATATATTACTACTCACACCTGTCTTAAAAGAAGCCTGTCCTTTGGCCCTAGCTCCTACCTCTAGTACCACGATAGCTCTCGTTGCGGGGGATGCAATTGCAATGGCTCTTATGGAAATCCGACAATTCCAAGCAGAAGACTTTGCTCTCTACCATCCATCTGGTAGGCTAGGCAAAAGGTTAAGCTTAGAAGTAAAAGACGTCATGCGGCAAGGGGATGAGTTAGCAAAGGTGAATAACAACGCTAGATTAGCAGAAATCATCAATGAAATCAGTAATAAATACCTAGGAGCTACCGCTGTAATAGATGCAGAAAGCAACCTCCTTGGTTTTATCACTGACCATGATATCCGTAAGAAATTACAAAGTGAGAGTCTCAGTAATACGCTCTCCGCACATGAAATTATGAACCCAAAACCGATAACAGTCAAGAGTAGTGAAAAGGCTTATGATGTTCTTTTAAAAATGGAAGCAAGGGAAAGACCTATTTCAGTTGTACCCGTATTGGACTCCCAAAAAAAGTTAGTGGGAATCCTTTCCCTTCACGATATGCTACAATTGGGATTGAAATGATTCAACGAATCCAAATCTGTCTTCTTCCAACGGAACGGTAATTTGTATAGGCATAAATTTCTAAATGATTGCCGCGGGCCTTCAACCAACACTTGTAGGTGACACCTATCTCAGGATCGGTAATTTCACCACCACTGTATGCATTGCCGTCGTTCTTTAAGTTTTTTATAATCAGCAAACCGATGTAAGGTTTGTTTTTATTTGGCCTTTTGCATTTTACACATAGCTTAGGTTTGCCGTTTTTATCATAAGGATCGGTAAGAGCGATGATTCTACCAAAAAATCGACCGTTCTCTTCGTAAATTTTTACAAGAGATTTCTGCCTACCCTTCTCATCAATGGTACGCCAAACTCCTGTGATCGGCTGTGGACTTGCCCAAAAAGAACCACTAGTCAGAAGAACCAAGAATACAACTATAACAAATCTTTTCGCATAGTACACACTTTTCATTTTTTACTCCTGTTTATTAGACGTTTCGGAGAAGAGTGAGTTCTCAAGACGTATAAAGGTTACTCAAAACGAAAGAGAAAAGAAAAATTTCTGCAAAATCTGCAATCCCTGCAAGACCCACCTTGCAAATCTCTTCAACTTAGGCTATTCTCTTCAAAGTTCGTAATAATATTAAAAATAGGATATATATAATGAGTGATTTTGAAACAAATATCGGTATAGGTTTGTCTGGTTTTGCAAAGTCATTTGGTGAAGTAGATATTGGATTTGCAAATGAAGTGAGCCATCCTGTTAGCAAAAATATTCCAGTAGGAGGCATTGAGTGGCCAGAAGACGGTCAGCCCGTGTACCAAGAAGATTTCGTTTTTGAGCAAAATGCTATTTCTACAGCCATTCGTAAGAGAGATATGGATAACTTTGGCAATGGAATCATAGTGGGGGGACAAGTAGAGTTAGATGATGCCACTCAAGAGTTGGTCATTCACCCCATTCTGGCTTACGATGGCAATGGGCAAAGAGTGGAAACCCATGAAAACGAAAGGCTTCCCTATACAGATATTCCAGAGGATGCAACGTCTACCTTAGTTTTACGGCATACGTTTACCACCCAACCAAATTTTGAGGATTCGCCAAACTTTTCTGTTGAACAAAGAATAAGTTCTTTTGAGTTTCTATTTCTTACCGGTGAAACTCTTAGTGCAGATGATATACCTCTCAGAGAAGTGACCCACTCTCCAGGAGGAAATCCGATTTATACCTTAGGCAATGACCTAAGAGTCTTTCGCAATCGCATTGGTAAGATCAAGCAAATTCGCTCTAGAATCCAAACAGCCCTTGAAAATAAGGGAACTGACCTGAATCTCGTAGAAGCGATCAATCAGATCGATCAATTGCTACTCGAAGAAACACAAGAAAGACACAATGCAATCGAAGATCTATCTCACCAAATCAGAGCACTCCAAGATTGGACACAAAACTACTCTCCACCGGCTCCACAAAGCCTGATTGGTTTCTGGAATGGACAAGGAGGGACAGTTAATAATGACATATTAGGAGATTACTCAAGGGTAAGTTTAGCAACAGAATCTAACAATATACATAATTACAAGGTACCTAATGTGGATGGGGCTTTTATCTATGTAAAAGCAAACTTTTCTATAGAATATTCTTTCGGACAGAACACAAGTAAGCTATATATTTATGGCAATATTTTAGAATTAACTGAAGTATATCTTCCTGGTCATCCGAGTGCTCTTGGACATCCTGGT
>JBCCIA010000271.1:0-8624 GCA_039028475.1 Spirochaetota bacterium
AATAGTAGAAAATTACCTATTGCATATTTAGCTACAGGAAAATTTTGGGTAAATAATCATTCCCACATTATATCTGGAGTAGGTATTTTTTCAAATGAATGGCTTCTTTTAACAATAGAAAATTATCAGATCTCAGGTTATATCACAGGTGCTGCTCAACCTAAATTATCACAAGAAAGCCTTAATAAAATTAAAATTATGACTGCGACAAATGAGATACATAAAAAATTCAATTCATGTATTAGACCCTTATTTGATCAAATAGAAGTTCTAAAACACCAAAACCAGAACCTGAAAAAGACCAGGGATTTGCTTTTGCCTCGGCTGATGAGTGGAAAATTGGAACTCGCGCCCTGAATCTGGAGGGGGGATTGGATTGAGCCTGGGTTTGGGGTTTGCTGTCCCCTGTGGGGAATTAAAGCTAAAAACAGCGCGGGAGTTTGGTAGCCCCCTGAATCCCCCAAAGAGGGACTTGGGAAGACTCTGGGTTTGGGGTTTTCCCTTTTAGGTTAAAGCTGGAAACAGAGAGGAAGCCGGGTTTGGCCCCCTTTGTCCCCCAAAGGGGGATTTGGGAATACTGTGGGTTTGGGGTTTTCCCTTTTTGGGTTAAAGCTGGAAACAGAGAGGAAGCTGGGTTGAACTTTATTTTAGAGATAATTTACCCCCTCCGGGGGCAAGGGGGCAATACCACGACAAGCCCAAAAAATACAGGAACCTGAGTTAAACTCGAGCTTAGAGATAAGTTACCCCCTCTGGGGGCAAGGGGGCAAAACCACTGCAATCACCAAAGTACCTAATCAAATTGGCTCAAAAGAACCGATTGCAATTGACCCATGCAGAAAAACTACTATGGGAGAAGTTGCGCAAGAAAAAGCTAGAAGGACGAAAGTTTCGTTGCCAGCATCCGGTAGACAGGTATATATTAGATTTTTACTGCCATAGTGAAAGATTGGCAGTGGAAGTCGATGGAGAAGTCCATCAGATCAGAAAGGAATACGATAAAATTAGAGAGAAAAACCTGTTGGCCTTAAATATTAGAACAATAAGATTTACAAATGCCGAAGTTATAAATGAAATAGATAACGTTTTGAATAAGATAAAAAGTGAATTTAAACACTCCCTCAATCCCCAAAGAGGAGTTTAAGTAAACCTTATTTTAGAGAAAAGTTCCCCCTCTGGGAGTCGGGGGCTAGAGCAGAGAAAGCTAAACTATGAGAAACTTTGTATCAGAAAACCAAATAGAGAAAGCAGCCATAAAACTTCTCCAAGAAGAACTCGGCTACGATGCGATTGTCTGTAAAGAAAGAAATACCTTCCCGGACAATTCCGGCAGAGAAGACAAATCCCAAGTCGTGCTCAAAGAAAAACTGATACAACAGGTAGAAAAACTCAACCCCACAATCCCCGAAGAAGCCCAAAAACGAGCCGTAGCAGAAATTACCAAGGGTAGACAAGCCATGAGCGACACCCTGGCCAATAAGGAGATCTATAACCTGATCCGCGAGGGAGTCCCAATTGCCTATAAAAATGCAGAGGGAAAGACGGAAAACGAGAGGGTAAAGATAATCGATTGGAACCATCCAGAGAACAACAACTTTACCGTAGTGTCCCAAATGGCCATTCAGGGAACACTCGGCTACCGTATACCTGACCTACTACTATGCATCAATGGGATACCCCTGGTCTTCCTCGAACTAAAGAACTCCAATGTGTCCGTGCAGGTAGCCTATAGCGATAACCTAAGCAATTATAGAAAAGAAATCATGCCATTGTTTCACTACAATGCCATTTGCATACTCTCCAATGGATTGGAAACACGGGTGGGAGCCTTCAATGCAGGCTATGAGCACTTCTTTACTTGGCTAAGGGTAGAAAACGAAAAAGAGAAAGTAGATAAGAAAAAAATCGGAGAGGAAAAGATCAGCCTGGAGTATACCATCCGTGGTTTGCTGCAAAAACAGAGGCTCCTAGATTATCTAGAAAACTTCATCCTCTACCACAAAGACACGCAAAAGATCATCGCCAAGAACCACCAGTTTCTCGGAGTTAACAACACGATAGAATCCTTCAAAGACAGAAAGAGCAAAAAAGGCAAGTTAGGGGTATTTTGGCATACACAGGGGTCTGGAAAATCCTTCTCGATGATCTTTTTTACCCGTAAGGTGAATAGAAAGTTTACTGGAAAATTTACCTTTGTCATAGTAACAGACAGGGACGATTTAGATAGACAGATATATAAAAACTTTCTAAATACAGAGTCTGTAACAAAGAATGAAACTTGTAGGCCGGCAAACTCCAAGAAGCTAAGAGAGTTTTTGACACAACAGAAAATAAAATATGTCTTTACCCTAATCCAAAAATTTAGATACGACAAGGGAAAAAAATATCCAATCCTCTCCGAAAGAGATGACATCATTGTACTGCAGGATGAAGGGCATAGAACAGCCTACGAAACCCTTGCCGAGAATATGCGAAAAGGTTTACCAAATGCAGGATATTTAGCTTTTACGGGAACTCCGCTACTAGGTAAGGATAGAAAAACGAATGCGTGGTTTGGCGACTATGTCTCGGAATACAACTTCTCCCAATCGATAGAAGATGGTGCCACGGTTCCCCTATTCTATGAAAAACGTGTGCCAGAAGTGCAGATCCAAAACGATGCACTGGGAGATGACTTTGCCGAGATATTGGAAGAAGAAAACCTAACAGAAGAACAGGAAAGCCTATTAAAAAAATCTTTCGCAAAAGAAATCCAGGTTATCAAAAGGGATGACAGGTTAGAAAAAATTGCCGAGGACATCGCCAAACACTTTCCCTACCGTGGCTATAAGGGCAAGGCAATCGTTGTCAGTATTGATAAGTTTACCGCAGTACGTATGTATGACAAGGTAAGCCACTATTGGAAAAAAGAACAACAGCTACTACAAAGAAAAATAAACAATAGCAATAGCGAAACGAAAAGAGAAGAGTTAAAAGCTGCACTGGAGTATATGAGAAAAGTTGATATGGCAGTCATCCTCTCCGAAGATGCAGCAGAGTTGGAAAAATTCAAAGAAGAAGGACTGGATATACTAGTACATCGAAGGAAGTTAAATACCCTGGATGAAAATGGTCATGGTATAGAATACAGATTCAAAGACCCACAAGATACCTTGCAGCTAGCCTTCGTCTGTGCAATGTGGCTAACCGGATTTGATGCACCCACAGTTTCTACACTCTACCTGGACAAACCCATGAAAAACCATACACTTATGCAGGCCATTGCCAGAGCGAACAGGGTAGCACCTGGAAAAACCAATGGAATTGTTGTGGATTACTACAATGTGTTTCGCTCGATGAAAAAAGCTCTAGCAGACTATGGTGGAGAGAATACAGACGGTGAAAATAACACAGAGGACAGCCCGGTGCAACCAAAAGAAAACTTATTTGCGCTACTCGATACTGCTATCAAAGAAGGGTATACATTCTGTAAAAACCTCGGAATCGATCTTACCGAGATCATCGCTCAAGAAGAAACCTTTGGCAAGATAGCCCTATTCGAAGACTTTGCCGATGTTATTGTCCGCGAAGAAAAAAACAAAAAAGAGTTCTATGTCTATGAAAATACCATCAGTGCCCTCTACGAAGCCTGTAAACCGGATATTTTAGAAACACAGCAGGAAAGACCTCTTATGCCGGTGTTTTCCTACCTGCGTGGAGTGATAGAAGGAAACATAGACAGAGGCAATTTAGACAGTGCCAAGAGAAGAATTTCCCAGCTATTGGACGACAGTGTTCTAACGGAAGAGGATACCCTAGGCAGGGGTGCCGATAAATTCCGCATTAAAAATAGACGGGTATTAGATTTATCCAAATTGGACATAGGCAAACTCAAAGAAGAATTTAAAGGGTCTCCACATAAGAATATAGAAATAGAAGACCTGAAACAATTCATCCATGATAAACTGGAGCAGATGCTTGCACAGAATGAAACTAGGATAGACTTCTATGAAAAATATAAAGCGATTGTCGAGACTTACAATTCTGGTGGAACGGCAACCGATGATTATTTCAAAGACCTCACCGACTTTGTCGAAAACTTGAAACAGGAAAGCGAAAGACATATCAAAGAGGGACTGACAGAAGAAGAACTGGAAATTTTTGATCTACTCAAAAAAGCAAAACTAACGAAAGAAGAAGAGAAATCCGTCAAAAATGCAGCCAAACACCTATTGAAAAGACTCTACGAGGAACAACCTAAAATACTAACCCCTGACTGGCACAAATTTACCCAGAGTCAATCGAAAGTAAAAGGAGCCATCGAGCGAGTATTGGATGAAGAGTTGCCCGACAGCTACAACCGAAGAGATTACAACCACAAATGCAATATCATATACGACATGGTATTGAAAAGGGAAATAGAAAGAGCTGGCTAGGTGAATGTGGAAACCACCTACACACTCCTGGCGGTAGCAATTTGGGTAGCGGGCTACTTCCATACAGGACATTTTGTCCGGCCAAAGTGGAAAATTCCGGGCAAATTTCTTTTTTATGTCGGGGTTAGTTACGTACTTACCCATTAGTTAGGCCATTGGGCTTTGCTATTCCTACTGAGCCACCCAATGCTGGGACTTCTATTCCATATGCGCATCTGTAAGAAATACGGGATAAACGCCCTTACCTGTGAGCCAAAAGAAAAATACCTAGAACTGCAAGAAAAATGGGCGAGAGGTGATTTCTCCGAATGATGGGAACATCTACCAATCTTTTTGCACAAGCTCTTATAAAGCATAAAGCGAAGATTTACGATTTCTGCACACTACTACTTTAAACAAAAGAAAATGCTTTCAAGTACTCTTTCTAGACTCTACAACTATAATACATGATAACAAAAAACAAACATACCTAAAAAAATATGATTGCCAAAGTTCTTCCTTACCAACAGTGATGATAATGTGTATGTCCAAAGAAAGCAGGAAGCGGCGGCTTGACTGCAAGAATAGAGTTTGGCGACTTCCAAACTCCCATTGCACTAGCAGAAGAAGTTCTAACAGCCATTCCTAAATTAGAGAGTTTTGATAAAATCATAGAACCTACCTGTGGCACTGGCTCTTTTCTGCATGCATGCCTACAAAGGGGAATGGATCCGCGAAAGATAGCAGGCTGGGAACTACATCCAGACTACGTACAACAGGCAAATACAAACCTCAAAAAAAAATTTGCCCTTGAGCAAGACTTGGTAAAGATACAAGACTTTTTCACCATTGATTGGCAAAGCATCGATACCAGTCAAAAGAAAGTTCTCTTCATCGGCAATCCTCCCTGGGTCACCAACACCACTTTGGGGAAATTGCAAAGTGAAAACCTCCCACAAAAGCGGAATTCGCAGAAGCTCGTCGGTATCGAGGCGATGACCGGGAAAAGCAACTTTGATATATCAGAATGGATGCTACGACAATTGTTGCACCAACTCCCGCATACAGAATCTTCCCTAGCCTTTCTGATTAAGACCTCGGTTGCCCGAAAATTATTTGAGTATACCGCCAAAAACCAACTCTGCATCCAAGACATGCAAATTCGCAAATTTGTCGCACGCAAGCATTTTCCAGTGCATGTAGACGCCTGTCTGTTCCTCGCTTCTGGCTGTGGCCAGCAAAGGGCGGTCGACCGCTACGAATGCAAACTGTATACCCATCTAAGCGACCACAAGACATCTTCTACCCTGGGAATGTACCAGGGTAGACTCTTAGCCAATAAATCATCCTTCTCCCAATACCGCGAGCTGGATACCGGTTGTGAATTCCAATGGCGTTCGGGGGTAAAGCACGACGCGGCAAAAGTGATGGAATTTACCCGGACAGAACGGGGTCTTTGCAATGGCTACCAAGAGATCGTTTCTCTGCCACCGGATTACCTATTTCCCCTCTACAAAAGTTCTGATATTTCGAAAACAACACTACCCCCTCCGCGCAAGATGCTGCTAGTCACCCAGAAGCGACTCGCAGAGGAAACCGAGAGCATCCGCGAATACAGTCCTGCGACCTGGCAGTACCTATGCAAGCATAGGCAAAAGTTGGACGGGCGCAAAAGCTCTATCTACAAGCTCTCTCCGCGCTTTGCCATCTTTGGCATCGGTGGATACACCTTTTCCCCTTGGAAGATAGCCATTTCTGGTTTGTACAAGAATTTACAATTTTCCAAAATAGGTCGCTACCGAGGAAAACCCATTGTTTTGGATGATACCTGCTATATGTTAGACTTCGCTTTAGAAGCACAGGCTGATTTGGCGCAACGTTTGTTAAATTCACAGGTTTGCCGCGAATTGCTCCGCTCGCTGACTTTTTTGGACCAGAAGAGACCTGTGACTATGAGCCTCCTCAATCGTATCAACTTGCGTGCCATTGCCGAAAAAACAAACTTACTGCGGGAGTATGAAAAGACCTTTCGTGCGAGAACCTAGCTAGTTCAGTTTGAGAATGATTAGGGTTACATCGTCAGGAAAACGTTTGATTTCGGTATACTGGAAAATATCTTCGATAATTCGGTCAGCCAAATGGAGTGCATTTGCGTGGCAATGCTTTTGGATGACTTCCAATAGCTTTTCCTGCTCGTACACCTTATTAGACTCCCAGTTTGCCGCTTCTGTCAGTCCATCAGTGTAAATGAGGAGGGAATCCCCCTTGGCAAAAGACACGCTTCTCTCTTCAAAGAGTAGATCCGGGAGTGCTCCGACAATTTTTCCTGCGGAACGTAACAACAGAGGTTCATCAGCGGTACGTAGCAATATGGGTTCGGGGTGTCCTGCCTTGGCGTATTTGATCTCTCCTTCTTGGTGGTTGATAACTGCGTAAAACGCCGTAAGAAAATTGCCTGCCATTTTATCGAAGAGAGAGCGGTTTAGTTGGATAAGGAAACGCGCAGGACTGGCCATAATAGAAACATCAAAACTATCGATCATGGTGTGTACCATTACCGCCAGGAGAGACGCCGACAAACCATGCCCCGATACATCTACTACGATAACCCCTACTCGCTTCTCGTCAATAGCGAGGAATTGAAAGAAATCTCCGCCAATTTCCATGTAGGGGAAGTATTTTACAGCGATATCCAATGCGGGAATGTTTGGTGGGTCGGTAGGAATGATCCGGCGCATCAATTTCTGTGCTCGCAAGTTTTCTTCCGAGGAGATATGAAACTGTTCAAAGATCTGCGCACTGCTAATGGTCATCGCCAAACGGTCGGCAATCGCCTGTGCCAAATGCAGATCGTTGCGGTTGAAGGCATAACCATCCTTTTTATTGTTGATATTGAAAACCCCGACCAAGCGTTCTTGGAAGAGGAGCGGTACGGAGATCAACGATTGGTTCTCATACTTCAGCCGTCTGGAGGCTTCAAAGCGCGGGTCAGACTCAATATTTGGGATAAGTAGCGGTTTTTGGTGCTCGACGATCCAACCTGCCACACCCCACCCCTTGCGAATTTCGATAGCAGCCAAGACATTATCTGGAATGCCGCGTGCGCGTAAGACTTTTAAAACCTGTTTGGACTCGTCCCAAAGCAGAATCGAACCGGACTTTGCACCCAGTTCGCTGAGGCAACGGTCCAAGAGCCAAGCTCCCAGCTGATCGGAATGCAAATTGTCACCGAGCTTTTTTTCAAAATCATACAAGAGGGTGAGTTCTGTAATGCGTTTCTTCAAATTTTCTGTCAGAGAGGCATTTTCAATCGCAATGGCAGCCATATCGGCCAGGGTAGTCAATAAGTGCAAATCGTTTTCGTCAAATACACGCTCCTTTGTCTTATTCAAAACTTCCAAGGTACCTATCATCTGTCCCTTTTGGAATAGCGGTACACAGATGAGTGATTTGGTAGTGAAACCAAATTTTTTGTCCCAGCTGCGATCGAAACGTTCATCGTCATAGGCGTTGCGCAGTAGCACCGGTTTGCAAGTTTGCGCGACCCAACCCACAACCCCTACCCCCATCTCCAAGCGAGTGTACTGCTGGATGACTTCCCCTTTTTCTCCTAGGGCAACCTCACAATAAAGATAGTTTTCAATTTCATCCCATAAGAATAACGAGCTAGCCTCCGCTTCCAAGAGATCTTTGGCATTCAACATGATAATAGGTAACAATTGGTGGATATTGAGGTTGGTGTTCAAAGTAGAGCTAATTGTAAGCAAACTCTGCAACTTACTCATCTGTTCATTTTTGTCTGCCATCTAGTAACTCTGCCCCTACAACTAACAAAAACACATTTGACAGTTTTTACCAGCTTTTTCCTGCAATGACCACAAATCCTGCCCGATAAATTGGCATAGTGAAACGGAAGGCATAAAATCTGCACATACTAGCTAGGTAAAAGATAAAATAATTTACAACAATAGCCCTGCTTAGAACTCTGACAAAACTACCTTTCTCTTCCCTACCCATATGCTTTCCCTGTGCATGTTTGCCACACATAACCCCTACTAGCAAAATGGGAAAACCAAAGAGAAAAGGTTGGAAAAACCTATGCAATACAAAGAAATGATTGGAAACCTAAGTGGCAATGACCAAACCCACGCAATTGTAATCTCGCGTTTTAACGAGTTTATTACCGAAAGCCTTCTCAAGGGAGCTATTGACTCCTTGCTACGACATGGC
>JBCCIA010000272.1:0-8598 GCA_039028475.1 Spirochaetota bacterium
CGGATATAAGTAGACCGCGATTTCACAATGAAACCGCGATGGGTATATTGCGCGACTAGCACTAAAGCAGACAGGTTATCGCGACATGGTTCACACGAGTTTGTCCGGTGAAATGAGTCCGTGTTTGGTACTCAGATAGCCTTCTTCTGCGGAATACATTAGAGCTGTTTTTCCCTCTTTGGTACGAATGTGGGAAGAGGCTTCTGCTTGTAGAAGTATCTCTACGATCTCGTGGTAACCATTCTGTGCTGCACATATTAAAGCCGAATACCCACCTCTGTTACATTTGTTGACAGTTTCTGTACTCTTGTGGAGGATACGTTGGACGTTTCTTTTTTGGCCATAGTAAGACGAGTAGATGAGGGAAGTCCATCCATCCTCTATTTTTTTTGTGTAATCTTCTTCCTGTTCTTTTAGGGCAGCTACAATTTCTGTATGCTTTTCCCTTTCGGCAATTTGTAAGGCATTTTCTCCGTTTTTATTTTGTTCTTTTACATCAGCTCCTCTTTCCAGTAGGAGAGATATAATCTCTTGGTTTCCTTTTTCCGCAGCAAACATCAGTGCAGTCCATTGTCCACGTTGGTTCTCGTCCTTTTCCTTTGTTTGGGCGTTTACGTCAGCTCCTGATTCTAATAAAAATTGTGTTTCTCTGATTCGATTGTGCATCGCAGCTACCATTAAAGGGGTATAGCCATGTGCCTCTATCAGGGCAAAGTTTAGTTTGGCACCTTTTCGTACTAGCAATTTACTGGCGTGCAAATGTCCATTTTCGATAGCGAGAACTAGGGAAGTTTTATATTCAGAGCCAACAAACGAGTCTATCTTTGCTTCATTTTCTAGTAGTAACTTTATAACTTCCGTGTGGCCATTCGAACTGGCGTACATCAGTGCATTGAACTGTTGCAGGGAATTGCTCTGATTGATTTTTACTTTTTTTTGTAAGAATAGTTTTACAGTTGGCAGATGGCCGTACTTGCATGCATACAAAAAGGGTGACATCCCATGTTCGTCTTGTTCATTCAAAATACTCTGGTCAGTGAGCAATAGGTTTGCTAATTCGGTATGTCCACAGATACTTGCAATTGCCAATTCTGAGAGATTTTCTTCTTTGTAGCGTTTGTATGTTTGTTCCGCTTTTTGTAGGATTTCACTTAATTCTTTGTGGTTGTTGTCTTGGGCGATCTGTCTTGCCGTTTCGTTTTCCGAACCTTCGACAAATAGGGGAGCACCTTTGGATACTAGTAATTTAGCTGTTTTCAAATGGGATTTTGCCACCGCATACATAAGAGCAGTCCAGCCGTTTTTTTCGACGTGGTTAAAGGCTGCTCCATGTTCGATGAGTAGTTTTACCGTTTTGGTATAGCCAATTTCTGCTGCATAAGTCAATGCTCTTTTTTGCTTTTTATCTTCGTGTTCCAGATTGGGGTGAAATTCTAAGATTAGGGCTACTGTATCTGTATGTCCCTTTTGAGCGGCTTTTATCAAGGCAGTACTATGCTTGCGATCCACTTCATCTATTTCTGCTTCATTTTCTAAGAGAATCCGTACCGTATCTGTATGCCCATTTTCGGCTGCGCGCATCAAAGCAGTTGTTTTTCCCAAGTTTTTCTTGGGATTGACGCTTGCCCCATTTACAAGCAAAATTTCTACGACTTCTTTCATGCCATCTTGGGCGGCTCTCATGAGTGATGTAGTGCCATTCTTTGTTTCGGCATTGACATATGCCCCATTTTTGATCAGGAGTTCTACGATATTGGTATATCCACCCTGTGAGGCTCTTAGAAGAGCGAAGCTAGAGCCATTCTTAGGTGGTGGATTGATGTTGGCGCCATTTTCAATCAGTAATAGTACGATTTCTTCTAGACCATCGCCAGCAGACTTCATGATAGGAGAAATGCCGTTGCGACTGGTTGCATTGATGTTGATACCTGAGTCTATTAAAATTCGCACCAATGCAATATCATTTATATCAATAGCTTTTAATATAGGTCGTGAACCTTGCTCTAGTCTGCGGTTGACATCCACACCGTTTTCGATCAATGTCTGCAAGTCTTCACTGTTACGGTTTTGGATTGCTTCTAGTACTAGGTATTCTTCAATGAACGATATACATTGTGTTTTTTGGAGTTCTTTTACTTTCTTAAAAGCTGTTTGGAAGCTTTTATCATTTTTATTTATAGTGGCATTTCTTTTTAATAGATAGCGAACTATTTCACTATGACCACTTTGCAATGATTTCGTTAGAGCTGTAGAGCCGTTTCGGTTTTGTGCATTGACCTGTGCCCCGGCTTTTACAAGCATTTCTACAATTTCTAGGTATCCTTTACTCGCAGCTTTCATCAGAGGCGTTGTCAAAAAGCGGCTGGGTTGCGGGTCTGGATTGGCACCTTTTTCTAATAGCAATTGCACAATTTTGCTGTAACCATTTCCAGAAGCTCTGGTCAATGCACATATTCCACTGCGACTGATTTCGTTTGGATCAGCTCCGTGTTTGAGCAATACTTGGATGACGTCTGTATTGTTGTTACTGGCTGCTTTGAGGAGAGGTTGGGAACCTGTACGCGAGCGAGTATTTACATCTATTCCATTTTGGAGAATGGTTTCTATCAGGGGAATATCTAAGGCATCGATGGCATCAAATAGAGATTGTTCAGAATACATTATGGTTGGTACGAACGTATGGCTTCATCCAAATTGGTAAATTTGTCTATGTGCATACTGGTTGTTGTCCATCTAAAGAGACGTTCTACTGACTCACCTATGGATGCTAATTTGAGTTTTCTACCATGTTCTCTTTGGCGTGTCATCTCACGAATGAAAACACTCAGACCAGAAGAGTCAATAAATTCAACTTTTTGCAGATCAATGATAAAGTTTTCTACTTTTTCGGTATGTAATTTATCTAAAGCGAAACGAAGCTTGGAAACATTGTAAAGATCAATGTTTCCATCCGGTGTAAGAATGGTAATCTCTTGTTTTTTGCTGATTTCTAATTCCATTGCCGCTGTTTGTAATGACAATTTTTACGTATTGGTTAATTTTGCCAAATTATTTTTCTATTATATCAAGCAAAGCGAATGCTATATTTACTTTTATGGTAATTGCATCTTTGTCATGCGAGTAGTTTCTTGTTTTAAAAATATTTGTCTTGAACGGAGTGAGTATCTTATTGCCTGGTGAGCTTCGTACTAAGGCTAGAGAAGGGTTCACGATGATCCGAATGGCGGATGTTTTCGGGACGATGATTTTTCCATGCGATGCAATTAGGTTTGTTTCTATATAGATGTTGCCACGAGTGATTTTATATTGGGTAAAATCAATTGTTCCTTTGGCAAAGATCACATTGTAGTCTGTATTGATTCTTTTATTCAATTTAAGGTAAGGATTACGGTAGGCATCCTCTTTCAGAATATCTTTTTTACGGACAGGGTTGGATACTATGACAAAGGCCTTTTCTGCAAATAGTATGGTGCGTAGATCTTTCATATCTTTTTTGGAGGGAAAAAATCGTAAATCGGTAGCCATAAGAACCACCCCTAAATACATAAATACAAAAGATGACAATGCTTTCCAGGAAGGTAAATGAACTTTAAAAAAAAGTTGAAAAAACATAGTCACACCATAGGTAAAAATTACTAATCCTATAAACGTACTGGTCAGTAGAAGCATGCTATTATAAAAATCGGAGATTCTCTTTGAACTGAGGGAAATATTTTTTATTTGCTTTCTTGCTTATGTGTTTTTATGAAGATATAGAGAAAATCCTATTTATGACAATGGAACGATCATTTTTGAGTAAATTGAGAGTGGGGATAGTAAAAATTTATGGAGAATACTGAAAACCGATTATTTGAGAGCTTTGCGCCAATTTCAAAACAAGCCTGGCAAGAGAAGATTAAGGTAGATTTGAAAGGTGCTGATTATGAGAAAAAAATGCTTTGGATGACAGACAATGGTTTCTCTGTGCAGCCCTTTTATATGTCGGAAGATTTGCAGGGTAAGGTGGAGGCTCTACCAGGAGTTTTTCCCTATACAAGAAGTTTGCGCTCCATCGGCAATCATTGGAAAATATGCCAAGAGATTGCAGGTTCTAACATCCGGTCCTTAATGGAAGAAGCTATTGCCAATGGTGTGAATTCCATTACACTGCATCTACAATCACCATCTGAATTAGAAGAGCTATGCAAAGGCTTAGATTTTGCAAATATAGAACTGCATATCAGTACAGCGGCTGCAAATGTGGAAGCAAAATACTTACAAGTTTTGCAAGATAAGCAAGGTTCGTATCATTTTGACCCTTTAGGAGTTGCACTGCAAAGTGGTAAATTCCCAAGTAAACTAGATGATTTGCCTAAACTGTTATCTTCACATTTTTCTATGTTTCAGAGTATCAATCCCAATTTTCGCGGTCTTCTTGTGGATGGGGTAAATTTTCACAATGCAGGTGCTAATCTAACCAATGAACTTGCTTTCACCCTTGCTTTGGGGAGTGAATACCTTGCTATTTTAACAGAAAAAGGTATCGATGCGAACCAAATAGCTAAATTTTTCAAAATACGTATCCCAGTAGGTTCCAATTACTTTTTAGAAATTGCCAAAATCCGCTCCTTACGCACTCTTTGGTCACGTATTTTACACGCCTACCAAATCCCCAAAGATTCTATTGACTTTCATATTCACGCCATTACCTCTTCTTGGAATAAAACTATTTATGATTCACATGTAAACCTTTTACGAACAACCACCGAAGCAATGTCAGCAGCGATAGGAGGTTGCGATACCATTTCTATTTTACCATTTGATTCCCCGTATTCTCATGGAGATAGTTTTTCGCAAAGAATTGCTAGGAATATCCAGCATTTGCTAAAGAATGAATCCTACCTACACCAAGTTCTCGACCCATCTGCCGGTTCTTACTACTTGGAGAATCTCACCGAACTTATTTCGCAGCGTGCATGGTCTGTTTTTCAGGATATTGAGGCAAAAGGAGGCTTTTTGCAAGCAATCTGCGCAGGAGAATTGCAAAAACGTATTGCTGAGAATCGAAAAGAGAAAGATAAACAGTACGCTATTCGCAAAGAAACCATTCTCGGAGTGAACCAATTTCCGCCTAGGGAAGAAGAAGCTCTGGTAAAACAAGAAAACCTGCCGCCAGCAGCAGGTCAATTCGATAGCTTTACAGGAGAGTCCGTAGAGGCCTTACCTAAATACCGAGCGGCAGCGGTGTACGAGGGTCTCAGGCTGCAAACCGAGTCTTATCAAAAAAAGACGGGTAAAACTCCTACGGTATACCTATTGCCTATTGGAAATTTAGCGATGCGTATTGCTCGTTCTACATTTGCTGCGAATTTCTTTTCTTGTGCTGGCTATAAAATCATAGATAGCAATGGATTTTCTGCTCCAGAGGATGGAGTTGCCGATTTTTTCGCGAAACAGGCAGATATTTTAGTGATCTGTAGCTCAGATGAGGAGTACCCAGAGGTAGTTCCACCAATTTGCCAGTTGGTTCGGCAAAAAAAGCCGGATCAGTATATTGTTTTAGCTGGTTATCCAAAGGACACTTTGCAAACATTATTAGATGCCGGTGTAAATGATTGTATACACGTTCGTACCAACACTCTTGAATTTTTACAACAATGCCAAGTCAAATTAGGTATAGGGGAGGCACTATGAGACCAGATTTTCAAAAATTATCCTATCAGTCGGGTTCTGATCCTAAGTCACTTGAGGAATGGGAAAAAGAAATGTTACAGTCACAGGGAGCTAAATCAGTCGATGAACTCCTCTGGCAAACTCCTGAATCAATCGCCGTAAAGCCTTCCTACATAGAAGCAGACCTCGAGGGCATAGAACATTTGGAATATGTCGCTGGTATTCCTCCTTATTTACGTGGTCCTTACTCCTCTATGTATGTTACACGTCCCTGGACGGTTCGCCAATACGCGGGTTTTTCTACAGCAGAAGAGTCGAATGCTTTTTACCGGCGTAATTTAGCTGCTGGGCAAAAAGGCCTATCCGTCGCTTTTGACCTTGCTACCCACCGAGGCTATGATTCGGATCACGATAGAGTTGTTGGCGATGTAGGAAAAGCAGGAGTGGCCATTGATTCCATTTTAGATATGAAAATCCTTTTTGATCAAATCCCTCTAGATCGAATGTCTGTCTCCATGACGATGAATGGAGCTGTACTTCCCGTTATGGCCTTCTTTATCTTAGCCGGAGAAGAACAGGGACATTCACCTGCTAAACTTTCTGGCACGATCCAAAATGATATTTTGAAGGAATTTGCAGTCCGAAACACCTATATATACCCTCCCTTACCTTCGATGAAGATCATTGCTGATATTTTTGCCTACACTTCACAAAATATGCCACGTTTCAATTCAATTAGTATCTCAGGCTACCACATGCAAGAAGCTGGTGCTACAGCGGACATTGAATTGGCCTATACACTTGCTGATGGTCTCGAATATTTGCGAACTGGTATCAATGCGGGAATGGATGTGGATACATTTGCTCCACGTTTGTCTTTCTTCTGGGCAATTGGCATGAACCATTTTATGGAAATTGCAAAAATGCGTGCTGGCCGTTTGTTATGGTCAAAGATCGTTAGCCAATTCAACCCGAAAAACCCCAAATCACTAGCTTTGCGAACCCATTGCCAAACATCTGGTTGGAGCTTGACGGAACAAGACCCATTCAACAATGTTGGTAGAACTTGTGTAGAGGCACTGGCTGCGAGCTTAGGACATACACAATCCTTACATACCAATGCTCTTGATGAGGCAATTGCTCTACCAACCGATTTTTCTGCTAGAATAGCTCGGAATACACAGTTGTATTTGCAGGAAGAAACTAAAGTTACGAAGGCAATTGATCCTTGGGCAGGTTCCTATTATGTCGAAAAGCTAACACATGACCTTGCCCACCGAGCGTGGCAATTGATCCAAGAAATAGAAAACCTTGGTGGTATGGCAAAAGCGATAGAAACAGGTATACCAAAGATGAAGATCGAGGAAGCTGCAGCGAAAAAGCAGGCACGTATTGACTCTGGTAAAGATTTGATCGTTGGTGTCAATACCAACCGATTGACTAAAGAAGACCCCATCGATATTTTAGATATCGATAATACTGCGGTTCGACAAGCCCAAGTAGAGAGGTTGCAAAAGCTTCGTTCGGAGCGGAATAAGGATGATGTGGACTCTGCATTAGAAGCTATTACAAAGTGTGCTGATGGAGGGGAGGGGAATCTTTTACAACTTGCTGTAGATGCTGCTCGCAAGCGTGCGTCCTTGGGAGAAATTTCCTATGCTTTGGAAAAGGTATATGGTAGGTACCGAGCAACTATTCGTTCTATCTCTGGAGTATATTCTTCAGAAATTTCCAATGATGAATTTTTCTTGCAAGCCCGCGAGTTGACAGACAAATTTGCAGCAGTAGAGGGGCGTCGTCCTCGAATCATGGTTGCCAAAATGGGCCAGGATGGCCACGATAGAGGAGCAAAGGTCATATCTACTAGTTTTGCCGATCTTGGCTTTGATGTAGATGTGGGGCCATTGTTCCAAACTCCTAAAGAGGCTGCCGAACAAGCTGTCGAAAACGATGTACATATTTTAGGAGTCTCTAGCTTGGCGGCTGGGCATAAAACATTAGTTCCTCAAGTTATAGAGGAACTAGAGAAGCAGGGAAGGGAAGATATACTGGTAATTGCAGGCGGTGTCATTCCTCACCAAGACTATGAATTTCTCTACCAAAAAGGAGTCGCAGGAGTTTTTGGTCCAGGAACAATCATTTCAAAAGCAGCAATCCAAATACTGGATATATTATTGGCAGAGGAATGAATCTATAACAGGATATTCATTTTTCCGTGGGCAAACAGTACCAAAATTTGGTGATAGAGGGTATATGGATTGTTAAGTAAAATCCAAGAATTAGGCTTTATAGGATTTCCCTTATTTTTTTTGTCAATACTCGCTATTGCTCTCATTATATATTTTTTTTCGTTTTTTTTTATTTTCCCCCATAGGCTTACCTATAAAGAAAATGAACAAATCTCCTTGGAACAGAGGGTCTTCTGGCTCAGTCATATTGCTTCTCTTGCTACATTGCTGGGTCTTTTGGGAACTGTATTAGGAATTCGGGAATCTTTTGAAGTTATGCGATTGCGAGGACAAGCATCGCCAGAAATTTTCGCGGGTGGAATTAGTAAGGCTCTATCTACTACAATTTTTGGTTTATCCATTGCTTTTCCTTCCCTCTTGTTTCATCATTTATTTCGCAATAAATGGGAAGTTTTACTAAATGAATTCTTTCAGACCAAAGCCAATAAAACGACTCCAACAGAGGAATAGCAATTCTGCTGGGATTGATATGTCCAGTTTAATGGATATTATTTTCATTTTATTGATCTTTGTAATGGTCAGCCTCAGCTTTAGCAAACAGATTCAAAAAATACCTATCGAACTCCCCAAGACTACTCGTGTAAATACGGGTGTAGGGGAAGAAGCATCGGTACAGATTAGCTTAAAAAAAGATGGGAGTATAGAATTGGCAGGAAAAATACTCTCTGTAGAAGAATTGTTACAACGCATAACTAAA
>JBCCIA010000273.1:0-8592 GCA_039028475.1 Spirochaetota bacterium
AAAACTCTACGTGTGTGACCCCCCTCGACTCGCCCCGTGGGGCTCGCCACACACTAGCCAGCCACAGTCATCCTGCTAGGTGGCACAGCAGCAGAAGCAAAAGGAAGGTATCTAAAGCAATAGCGCAAAAGTTATGAAATTATTGCTATGAGAGGAAAGATTTTGCGATACATCCAAATAATTTGTCTGCTTGTTATCTGCTTTGGAAGTAGTGGAATGGTTTATGCAGAGGATAACCTATTGTTTAGAAATGGAGATAGACTTTCAGGAAAGCTATGGATCTACAACCACAATTATGCAATTATTCAATCTGTCCATGGCAATTATAAAATCAAAGCCAAGCACATTCGCAGTGTTACCTTTGATGGTTTGCGCTCGTTTCGCTTATTTCTAAAGAAGCAGGAGCATAGAGTGATTCGACCCATTTATTGTGACTCACAGCTGATTCGTTTCCAGAGTGAGGGAAAGGTCTCTCAGATCAGTTGGAGGCAAGTTCTATTGCTACGCATCATGCAAGAGTAAATTGGTATTTTTATGGATTCCGCTGTTTTTGGATGGGGAGGGTATGTTGTCTGCTCGTAAATTAGAAAGTATCTACCATGAATATAAGGATTATTTGTGGCGGCTTTTTTTTCGGCTAACAGGAGATGCTGATGATGCCTACGATCTCGTACAGGCCGTCTTTTTGAAACTGATGCAAACAGAGAGTATTGTCTGGGAAAGACTCAATAAGTCGTATCTCTACCGGATCGGCTATAACCTATTTATAGATGAGTATAGGAAAAAAATAAAGCATTCCGAAAAATTAGAGGAGTATATTGCCAGTAAGCAAGAGGAAACATATTCAGAGGAAAGTTTTAAATACGAAATTATCAAACAAAAAATTGAAAAGATCCAATTAAAAGAGAGAACCCGTACTATACTCAAGATGAGATTATTTGGTGGCTTGACACCAGGAAGGATTTCTATTTTGCTTGGGGTTTCTAAAAGAACGGTTTTTCGCGAGTTGAATTTGGGGGTAGAATTACTGAAAGAATCTATATCCCAAGAGGAGATGCTAAAAAAAAATGAACTATGACAATGAGCAAGATGCATTTTCTGACCTGCCCGAAGAATGGGAGCAGATACGTAAACATGCACAACAACAGCGAAAAGCAGGCATTCATGAGTATCTTTCCAAAAAAGAAAATAAAGAACAAATTTTTTTAGAAAAATTATATTCGCAAGAATCTGCTGTAAAAAAAACGACTCCGTGGTTTAAACGTCCTACTCGGAAAATGTATCTATCTTTAGCTGCTATTTTACTATCCGCTTTAACGCTATTATTCTACCAGAAGGGCTTTTTTTCTGAGCCTGTCGTATTGGTAAAGGCTGTTACTTTTGCCGGAGAAGGCATTGAGCTACGAAGTTTCGACGATAAAGTGTTGCAACTGCAAAAAAACTCATCTTACCCAGAAGGCTGGTTTACTATGCCAAGTGCTTCACACCTAGTCTTACAGCGGGAGCAAACTTTTTTTTATTGGAAAGGAAGATCCCAATTTCGTATTTCTAAACAAGGGAATACTATGCAAATCAAAATATTGTATGGTAGGTTGTTTTTCAAAAGAGCTCGCAAAGGCAACGAAGAAGTTGTATTTATAAGCGAAAACCTAGAAATTTCGCCTATAGGGACATCTGGGGAAATAATGATAGATAAAGGTTTGGAAAGGATCAGTGTCTTGCACGGCAGTTTTCACCTGAAACAGCATGGTTCGCAAGAATTGCACGTAGTAAAACAGGGAGAAAAGATCAATGTTTACACTCATCTTTCTAAAATTTCGCTACAGAAATTTCGCTTATCAAAAGAGTCTTTAGAATATTTGCAAAGATTTCCAACAACTTTGGTGAAAAAAGCAAAAGATTCTGCTAAAAAAGGAGTTGTGCAAAAGGAAAGGCAAGAGCCATCTAACCAGTATGGAACCATACAAACTGTTATTTCTAATTCGGGAATTCGTTATACAGGCTATGTGTATTACTTTGATGAGTACATTCTTATCGAAACACAATCCCAAAAGGTAAAAATCGCCAGGGAAGATATACGAAGTATAGAATGAAACTATTTCTTCATGTAGTATTACTAGTCGTTTCGTTGCGAATCTTGGCTGAGGAAGTTCCCTTAGAAACAGAGACCTTACGAAATGAGAAAAGTCGGGAGCAATTGAAAGCTGAGCTTAAGGCTCTAGAGTGGAGGGCTCTGCGTTTGCAGATGGAAAAGGAAGACGGAATTATCGAATTGCAGGCCAAGCAGTTGCAAGAAGAAATTAAAAGAGAAAAACAACAAATTTTACAAAAAGAGCTTAGCTTTGAGGTAAAGGAAAAGAAGAGTATTCTTTCCAAACAAGATAGAACCCGTAAAAACCTTCTATATCCTGGATATGGAACCTATTCTTATCGGGAAGAAAACAAGGGGATACTTTTGGGAACAATTTTTGGTTTTAGCTTAGCGGGTAGTTTCTATTATTTCCAGCAAGTTAGTAAATACCAAAACCAGCTTTCTCGCATTGAGAATGTTTTTCCACCAGGAGCGAGCCAAATACGGAATAGGTATGAAACTTCCTATCTATACTATAACTTTTTTTTGTTTTCCACTGCTTTGACTTATGGCTACAATGTTTTTGAATCCATTTTTTGGCAGTACCCTCCTTCCCGTCCACTTGCCAATATACCAATCCAAGTCGATGTATCTTTGCGAGAATTGGCTCAAGATTCTTCTGCGGACTCTCAAACTATCTTTCACTTTTTATTTCAAACCAGATTTTAGAAAAAAAATTAGAGTTTTTGGCACTCCCTTTCATTCCGGTCCGTATATCTTGTAGAAAAGTAAGATTTGAAAAGGAAAATGGTATGAGCTGTATCAAAAAATATTGTAGTATGGTTTTGCTTGCTTTTATGGTGAGTCATTGTGTTCCCTATAAGAAGAAGAGCAATAATATGTTTTGGATGATTCCTCTTGCATTGCTGGGCCAAGGGGGAAGTGTTAATTATACTGTAGGTGGTTCTGTCGATGGTATAGAGGACGGAAAATACCTTACTCTGAAGTCTTCTAGTGACGCTACATTGAATCTAGTCAGCAATGGTAGTTTTACTTTTAATACAAACTTTTCCAACCAAGCAGAGTACAGTGTGAGCATTGAAAAACAACCGACTGACCAGACCTGCTCGATTGCCAATAATAGCGGTGTCGTGGCAGGAGAGCATGTTTCTGATGTGACTATCTCCTGTTCTTCCAATACAGTTGTTCCCCAGCAAACTGCTCTTTCTGTAGACTTTAGTGATATCGATGCAAAAGCTGGAAAAATTGGCGGAACCCTTACCGTAGCAAAAGCATCTGATGAAAGTAATATCACTTCCTACTCTGTCTATTGGAGCAATAGTTCTGGAGAAAAAGTTAGTTCTACAGCGATTGCTAACTTGGAGAAGACGGGTTCCGATTTGACGTATGGAATTGCTACCGATACAGAGATTCCCTCTGGAGCTACACATTTTTTAGTTCTTACTGGTAATAGTGCAGGAGAGATGGGGGCTGGTGTTACAGGAACAATAACCGATCTCGTAGATACTACCATTCCTACTACTGGAAATTTTGCCTCATCATTAGTTGCTACGACTACTTTGTCTTTGACTTGGGATAGGGCTACCGATGATTCTACTTCACAAACAAATCTGCAATATATAGTTTACCAGTCTACTGCTGCAAACATCGATACAGTTGCCAATGCCGAAGCAAATGGAACAGCTCTTAACTCTCTTACATCCGATTTGAGTCGTTACGATGTGATAGGATTGAGTCCCAATACTACATACTATTTTAATGTCATTGTCCAAGATGAACTTGGCAATAAAGCTGTGCATACCATGCTATCCGCAACTACTTTGAATAACGATGCTCCGGTTCCCGGAAATTCTGGTAGTATTGTTGCATCAAATGTTACTACTACCTCAACAAATTTAACTTGGGACCCAGGTTCAGACAATCTAACTGCACAGGCAGATCTAGAATACCGGGTTTACCAGTCAGTTGCCAATACTATAAGTTCAGTAGCGAATGCGGAAGCCAATGGAACAGCCTTAAATGCTTTCACTCAGGGGTTGACATCTTACAATGTGACTAGTCTCTTAAACTCCGCTACATACTATTTTACGGTCATTGTCAAAGATGCAGATGGTAATAAATCTGTTTACCAAACGGCAACCGTACAAACGTTAGATGGTACAGCTCCTGTACCTGGAGCTGCTGGTGCAATTGCAGCAACAAATATAACCGGTACTTCCCTAACACTCAACTGGACCAGTGCCAATGATGACGTGACGGTTCAGTCTGATCTGCAGTATATTGCTTACCAATCCTCATCGAATAATATCGCTACTGTTGCTAACGCGGAAGCAAATGGTACACCAGTGAATTCTTACACTAGTAATATTACTTCTCTGGCAGTCTCTTCTTTGGCTAGTTCTACTAGTTATTATTTCACCATCGTGGTAAAGGATAGTGTTGGCAATAAATCCATCTATTCTACTGGGATTTTTGCAACTACTGATTCTGTGCCTCCTGTTGTTGGTAATGGGGGAGAACTTATTGGAACTAATTATTTGAACCAGTCCTTAACTGTGAATTGGGAGAAAGCAAGCGATCAAGTGGCATCGCAAAGCCTATTAGAATACCAGGTTTACTACTCTACTACAAATAACATATCTACGATTGCAGATGCGAAGGGTAACGGTACTGCTTTGAATACTTATACAGCAGATATTGATAACTTCAATGTTTCAGGTTTAAATGCGGATACAGTGTATTACTTTACTATACTTGTCAAAGACCCTTCTGGAAATGAATCCATTTATACCAGTACTGCACTCAGCACAGCTTTTTCGGGAACTTGGAGTTTTGTCGATGGCGGTACGCAATTAGGTTTGACGCAAAATGCAAGTAGGGGGCATATTGCTGTGAATCCAATATACTACGATTCAAAGATTTATATCAGTTATTACTTTTCAGGTGGAGATCCAAACTATAATATTGGTTTGTTGCGATTTGAAGGAGAAAATGAAAGTCCTCTCACCACTAGTTTTTCTGAATTAGATTACAATAGCAGCAATCCCGCCTCGCAACCCTATTCAATTAGCTTTAACAACAAACTTTATACGATTTGGATAGAAAGTAATTCGGGAGATAAGGTTTTTTTGAAATCTTACAATGCGGCAAATAATACGTTCACAGCAATTGTAAATAATGGAAATGGGCTGAATAAAAACTCTAACCATGCTGCTTCCTATCCTTCTATGATCGAGTTCCAAGGGTTTCTCTATCTTACCTGGATTGAAAACGGGAATGTTTTAGTTGCGTTGTACAATGGGGATGATAGCAATCCTTCCTGGAATTTCATCGATTCAGGGATCAATGGATTGAATAAACTTCCAAACAAGGCACTCTATCCAGCTCCAGCTTTTGCCGTTTTTCAAAATAATTTATACCTTACCTGGTCTGAAGGCAATGCAAGTAATATTGGCCAACTTAGGATTGCCAAATACAACGGTGGGACATCTTGGTCATTCATAGATGGTGATGCTGCCAATGGGCTGAATATGAATACTAGCTACCATGCTTACAATTCCAAACTTATTGCTTTAAATGATAAGTTGTACTGCATATGGCAAGAAAATACAGCAACGGGTAGCCAAGTTAGAATTGCCGTTTTCAACAATAATGAATCGAGTCCCATTTGGACGAATGTGGATGGGAACCAAGCTCAGGTTGGCTTGAATTGGAATGGCTCCAATAGCTATGCATACAATCCATTCCCTTTCGTTTATAAAAATAAGCTCTATATCACTTGGGTAGAAAATATCAATGATCAGGTAAATGAACATGTAAGAGTTCGGTATTATAATGGAAACGATGCGAATCCTGTTTGGAGCTTTGTGGATGGGAATGGTAGCAATGGACTCAGCCAAAATACCAATAAAAGATCCCGTTTGCCTAGGGGGTTTGTCGTTGGTGATCAAATGTATATTGTTTGGACAGAAAACTATAGTTCTGCAGGTTCTGATTGGGATCAGATCAGAATGGTGAAAGGGAATTAGAATGATTGAACCGAGTGCTCTTTTCTATAGTGCAATCACAAACATATTTGGATAAATTTACAGTAAGGAAAAATGATATGAAACAGCTAGTAAAAATAGTGTCTTTAGTCTTTTTGAGTGGTTTTATTACAAACTGTCCTCAGGAAAGTGATAATGATAATGAAAGAAACCTCTCTCTACTTTATTTGGCTTCGCAAAATAGTAGTAATGCTGATAGCAGTATTTCTTCGCAGTATTCCAATTCAGTATCCGGGAGTTCTACAGATGTAGCCGCTTCTACAAGCACTGCATCGGCTTCAACTTCGGCATCGAGTTCTGCAGGCACCTCTGCATCAACTTCCGTATCGACTTCCATAAAAAAATATTTGAATCAAATCAGGACTAAAGTTGCTTCCAAAGCTATTCGTGCACAGACCTGTGATGGTACGACAAAAAGCTATTCCGGCACTTACACAACATCTTTTACAGTAAATGGAAGTTCTACATCATCCATTATAACAAGCGGTTCTTATACTGTAACCCCTAACTTAAAGATCAATGGTTCTTATAGTTGTCCCACTGGTGGCCTACCCGCTGCAGGGACATTAGTTGATGGAACATATGATATTACATCAAGTTATACGTATACAGGTAGTATAGAGATTATATTTAATGATGCTAAAATCAAGTATTTTGATATAGAAAGCCATGTAAATAATGGAACTTACAGTTTAAAGGAATCTACCCTAAATGGAACGATTACGACAAGTGACATAAATGATACAATTGAAAATACGGCAAGTTATACCTATACATCTAGTCCTTATACGGTAACAGTAACTTCAACACTAAATGGTTCAGGTAGTAGTAAAGTTAGTTCAAGCAGCTTACAGGCAGATTCCGGTTCAGCTACATCAATAGACGCAACAACTTCGCAGGCAACAAAATGGAATACATCCTACACTACTTCAGTTCCCAATGGAGTATCATCCACCTGCTATAATTCCGTGCTTTTAGAAACTGGTTACAGCGTAACAGGAACTTATAACGGAAATAGTGTTACTGCAAGCTATTACTTGGATACAGATAAATATGAAGAGCTTCTAAAAGAGTATGGAGTAACATTTACAGATTGTACTGTTACAAGTGCATTGAAATAATTTGATATTTATAAACTGACCCAGAACTTTATAGATGATCACAAACGATCTGGGTGATACAAAAAAGGATAGATAAATATGACAATATCAAAAATAAAATTTTATAATTTGCTGATTAGATTATCAATTACTTTCTGCATTATTTTTTTCACTCACGGGTGTGTACTTGCTGGTGCAATAACCAAATTAAGTTCTGATAGTCAATATAAATCAAAAATCGATAACTTAAAACAGCGTGATAAAAAGGTTATTGATTGGCTTAATTCCCCTTCATCAGGATTAAAACATCCAGAAAATAAAAATATTAGTGCAAAAAGAATGGACTTACGAAACAAAATTGATAAAGTTGAAAAAACAACTCAATTACCGGGTATTTGGGATTATACTATGGGCCAAGTTGAGCCATGGACTGAAGCTATGAGTTCACTTTCTATAATTGAACAAGAGTATATAAAGTTAGATGAATTTGTAGATCCAAATGCCTATGCCAAATACAAAAAACAATCTCGATATTATGAATGGCGACGTAAATCAGTTGAGGAATGTAGAGATTATTGTAAAAACAATATCTCATCATTGACCGAAGATGAATGTAAAGAAAGGTGTTATAAGAAAAAGGGTCTATAAATAAGCAATGTTACATGCTTGATAAAAGGTTTACTATGAGAAAAAAATATTCGTTTTTGTTAATATTATTAATTTTGACAAACTTCTGTAGCTCAGTTACCGATCGTGCTTCTGCTCGGATGAATTCCAAAACCCTTAATGAGGGAACTCGGCTTCAATATGCAATGTTCTTAAAAAAGTATTGCGCCGAAAAGAACAGTAAGAGTGGTGATTGTGGACAGAATTTTGATGCTATGATTCAAAAACTTAAAAGTCGTTATGATGTGGGGGAAAATATCAGCGTCCTTCCTATTTATGAAAATGGCTTTAAGCCCGAAACTCGGCAGGTTCATACAGGTAACTATGTAGACAATATTGGCCAGGTTCGTAAACGTTATGTTGAGCGAAAAACGGGACGTTTTAGTTTGTGTGGCAAGGCATTTAACTTTGGAACAAAACCGGCCGATTCTTTACAAGTGCAGGTTATGGATTCTTCTCGAAATATTTTGACGAGCCTTGTTGTTCCAGGCCCAATACCAGTCCGAGATGCAGGAATAGAAGTTAAGGAAGAGTGGGATTTTGAAGTGTTTATCATCCCTATACCCTACAAAAAGTCGGTGATTGTAAATACGCCTACAGCTAGAATTGGTGAGTTTTGTTCTAATCGTTTATTCCAAAAAGTTAAAATTCCGATAAGTTATAAAAGGCCAGGTATTTAATAAAGAAA
>JBCCIA010000274.1:0-8581 GCA_039028475.1 Spirochaetota bacterium
GTAGACAAACTCTGGCTCATCGACAGACAATACTCCCCCCGCAGACGCGAACGCTACCGCGAACTGGCACAAGCACAGATTAAGGCCATACGTGAGGAATTAGGCTGGAACTAAACACACAGCCACAGGATAGGGTTTTGCCCTGTCCTGTGCATATTTATAACGACAAGAACTCAAAAAATACAATGCTCATAACAACTTCCATATACCAAAGAATTTACTGAGTAATGAGCACCGAGTAACGACAAATTGTTGCACTCGATGTTGGAGCTACCCGTAAGTAATAGATCTGACCAGCAGTGATTTCACAGCGAAAATCAAAGGTACTACAGAACAATTGACTAAAAATGTCTCCGTCTACCCTTAGAGAAAAACTTGAACCCACACAACCCGCATCTCTCTCACAGTAATTTGTAGCACGACCAAGAAAATCAAAGCTATTTGTTGATATATCCTGACTTGTACTTGAAATAACTGAACTCTCATAGAGAGCAATGACTGTCTGGCAGTCTTCCGTATTTTCACTTTGCCTTTGGGTGGTCACAACAATGGATGAACTGGATACTGTAAATTTAAACCAATCCACGTCTCCTGAATTATGAATCGCATCATCAATTGTGCCTTGTTCTGTAATATCCAGAGAAGAATCTGGAACTTGCGTACCAAGATCTGTACCCAAATCTTGTACAGAATTATATTGATTTATAAGTAATAACAAAAGGTTTGAGCGATCTTGGTTAAAGTTAATTGTTTCCCCTCCGCACCCAATGAAAAGTAGACAAATTGCAGAACACGCTGTGAATAATTTCATCATAACTTAAAACCAACTCCAAATCGATAACCACGATCCTGTATCCTTGAGATGTAACGAACAATGGTATCAATCTCACCATCAGCATTATAGCTCGTCTCATCAAATGATATGGAAATATTACTCAACTGCCCTTCAGCAAATAAAAAGATTCGTTCTGAAGCATAAACCCTGAGTCCCAATATTGCTGAGATTCTGCTTATCGTTCCTTTTACATACGGCCCCATACCATAACTAAACGTCAAAAACGGATCAAATCGATTATTGTTGAGAGGATGGATCCCCAAATCTATATTCAGAGTATTAATGTTTGGAAAAGCAGTTTTCGTTTGGTAGAAACCCAAATACTCTAAACTAGATGCCTCTTGACTGACTCCCGGTGATAAAAGACTAGGTGCAAAAATTGGGTATAACAATAGATTGCCGAAAATCTGATTGATAGGGAGAGGCTGTAGGTTATCAATAATAAGGGTGGTAGATTCAAAAGACCCACCAAAAGAAAAATGATCCGCAAAACTATACTCGGCACCAAAACGAATATTTTTGGATATTGCCCTTGGTCTTCTATAGGTAGAAACTCTTTGGATCGCTAGAGCAATTCTTTCTTTATTTTGGGAAGATAATGCGACAGCATCCATTATAAAGTATTGATTGCCGAGGTAACTACCAATTCCATGACCACCCGGCCAGCCTTTCCCAGCACCTAAACTAACAAACCACTTACCTTGAGCAAAACCTAAAAAACTCTTTTTATCAGGTTCTTTTGCCTCTTTAGCTCTTACCAGCGAAAAAGAACTCAATAGTGCCAATAGGAAACAATAAATATAAAACTTATACATTTTAGTATCAATCAAATTTCTCAACTTTAGATAACTTCAAATATAAAAGAGTAGTCCCATTTCACAAATATATTTTGTATTTAATGATTCCTTTAAATAGTTTTGCAAAAATTTAGAACCAACAGCTTAAATAATGGAACCTACAACAACTAGCCAGAAATAAAATTAGTTTAATCCTAAATTAGGATATAGACAAATTCCCAATACCAACAAATTTACTATAAGAATTAAAATCGCAGAAGCACAGATAGAAGCCTTACGTGAAGAATGGGGCTGGAACTAAATACACAACTACAGGATAGGGTTTCGACTCTATCCTGTGCATACGCTTAAAAAACATTCTTGCCACAATTGCAACTACTACCAGTCTCGGGATGGATGTGGACAACTGGATGGGCACTGCTTATCAACTTCTGCTCTCTACTACTAGTACCAAAAAAGGCATTGGCTTTTAAGGAAGTATGAATAGCAAAGAGACTATTTAACGTCTCTTTTAGACCTTTTAGTGTATCTGCGGAGAATGGAACTGGTAGCCATAGGATGGATTTCTGACTCTTTCCTATACGTTCATTTGAAATGAGAAATCACAAAAAAAACACCTCTACCCTGGCAAAAAGAGGTAGAGGTCTAAATACCCTGACACTTTATAGGACGAATCTAAAGAGAAAAATCTTGAAAAATTCTTTGCAAAGATTTTATTTAAAGTCTAGGTCTTCAATCCCTGACCAACCCTGCTCAACCCCATGCTTGGCATAGAATGCACAGCGGTTGTGATAGAGTTCCGCTGCCTTATCTTTCGGGTCAACCCGCAACACTTCGCGAAATGATTTTTCTGCTAAATCAAATCGCTTCTCTTGGTAGTATTGGATTCCTTTGCTAAACTCTGCTTTTGTCTTTGATTTCACATGAATGATCCGCTCTGACATACCTTCCAAAACTTCCAATATGCGAACCGATTGGTTTTTACCCTTGACCTTGACCGTATCCAAATAACGGATTTTATATTTTTGTGAATTTTCAATACCATTCAGCGTTTCTTCACTTACCACCAAAGCGGCTCCATACGCCTTGGTAAGACCTTCTAGGCGTGCAGCGGTATTGACAGCATCGGAAATAACGGTTCCTTCCAACCTCTCTTTCTCTCCAATCACACCAACCACCTGCTTTCCCGTATGAATCCCAATACCAACTGAAATTCTCTTACGAGACTTCTGCAAACGTTTCAGATTCAGTAGGTGCAAATTTTCTAACATCTCAATGGCAGCATCAATTGCATCCTGTGGCTCCCCTGGAAATAAGGCCATTATACCATCCCCCAAAAACTTGTCGATATAACCGTTGTACTTACGGATCGAAGGGGCAATCATCTCCAAGTAAGAATTGATAAAGGCAAAGCTCTCTTCCGCAGTCATGCCTTCCGAAATACTTGTAAAGGAACGAATATCAGAAAAAAGAACCGTCATATCTTTCTCTACCGAATCACCAAGATGTACCTCCGTAATGCTATCCTTTCCTAAAAACCTCAATAATTCAAAGGGAATGAAACGAGCATAGGAACGAACCAAAATCTTCTGATTCTCAATCGCTTCTGCTTGACTCTCAATCAAACGTGATTTGGTATCTTCTCTCTCACGACGCATAAAGATAATCTTATCAGCAACAGCAAGGGAAAGAAGAATAGACTCTAAGGCAGAGCCGATTTGAACGGTATTTTCTGTAAAAAAATTACTAGGCAAAAATGATAATGCACTGAGTGCGAGTAAAATGGTACCAATCAATAAAGTAAAAAATGCAACGATATAAAACCTAGCGGGCTTATAACCTTTCATAGCCACCAGCACACTGATTAAAAACAGAACCATATTGTTAAGAATAACGCTAGGAAGCATTATGCTAACTATTTTAGAATAAAAATAATCAAAAAAGGAAAGCACGCCCAAAATAAAGATCAGAACACAGCTAACGATAAGCATAGTTTTAAATCGAGGAAAATAGCTTTTCAAATCCAAAAATTTCACACTAAAAATTGTAGTCGAAATGATTGCCATAGCAATTTGGAAAAAAACAAAACGATTGTTGAACCAGGGAAAGTCTGTCCAGATATATTGAAAACCAATGCCGTTGAGAAATAAAAATGTAAAAATAGAACAAAGCAAATAAAAACAATAGTATAAATAGAGAGAATCCTTCAAAGATAAAAAGAGCAGAAGGTTATAGATAAACATTACAGACATAATACCATAATAGATCCCAAGAATAATGCCCTCGTCTTGCAAACTCTCAATGAATTTGTTTTTTGTGTACAAACGCAGAGGAACTTGCAAAGTACCAATGGTTCTGATTTTTAAATAGTATACGGAAATCGTCTCAGGTTCTTTGCCTATCTCAAAAAGAAAGTTCCTATCTTTTAAATCTCTTTCTGCAAAAGAGCGAGTATCACCGGAAAGTTTCTTTTGCCAGTTCTGCTCTAGATCCTGGTAATAAAAATCGACCTCATCTACAAGAGGATACGAATGCTCTAAAATCAGTTGCTTTTTCTTTCGCAATCTTGAGCTTATGGCAAACTTTACCCAATAGGCGGAAGCTGTAATACCAAAACCAGGCTTATGCTGCTTGCTCTTTTGAAATTTTGTCTGAAACTCTGGGCTTGTCACATCTTCTATAGAGAGTTTGCCCTCCTTATCTTCATAATATTCTAGGTATTTGCCAATGGTTAGACTTTGGAAGGATTCCTCTAACACAACTGGACGGCTAAAGATAGGAAATGCCAGAAAAACGAGCAAAAAAAGTTTCATTCTTCCACTATATCTAAAATTTCGTTAATAGCAATTCTTAAAAATATATGAGTTTATAAACTCGTACTAAGTTTTTTATACAGGTGGATAAATTCAGTCGATCTTTATTAAAATAAGTGGTATAAGTAGAACAAGAAATTAAAATTATATTCCAAAGACTTTGATTTAAGAGTTATACATTATGAAAAGTAAAATAGCCAAAATTTTCGGATTTATCCTGGCCACTACCCTAGGTCTAGGTTTACTTGCAGCAGTTTTACTACCTACTATTTTACAATCCATGGGATTGCACCCAGAATTTCAAGCGAGCAAACGATATTCTCTAAGAGGAAAAAGAGCTTTGGTAGTCACCACCAGTCATGGCATATTAAGCAAACCCGGTGAAACTAGCGGCAAACCAACTGGAGTCTTTGGTTCGGAAATGACCGTTCCGTATTATGAGTTTTTGGATGCTGGTATGCAAGTAGATGTGGCTAGTATAAAAGGGGGAGAAATTCCGATTGATCCTGGATCTTTTCGTTTTTTTATTATAGAGGATGCTGATAAAAGATACTTGAAAGATCAGGTGTTTCAAAAAAAGGTCAAGAATTCCTTAGCGATTCAAGATACCGATTTTACCAAATACGATGTGCTCTTTTTTGCTGGTGGCTGGGGAGCTGCTTATGACATGGGACAGTCAGAAATATTAGCAGAAAAAGTAAGCGAGGCTTATTATGCTAGTTCTCCTATCCTCGGAAGTGTCTGTCATGGAGCTTTAGCCTTTGTACGGGCAAAAGATAAGGATGGTAACTCTCTCATCAAAGGTCGGCCTATGACTGGGGTCACACAAGCGCAATTGGATGCTTTAGGCATAAAATTTACACCAATGCACCCTGAAACAGAGCTAAAAAAAGCTGGAGCCAACTTTAAGGCCAACCATCATTCGGTAGCTGATTTTTTTGCAACCTTAACGGTAGTCGATAAAGAAGAAAGATTTGTTACCGGACAAAACCAAAACTCTGGCCATGAAACAGCTCAGAAAATTATGGAAATCCTGTCCAAAAAGAAAAATCATGAATAAACGAAATTTTTTCTACCTATTGCTACTCTTATTTGCTAGCTATGTCCTAGTACCTGGCACAGTGATTGCCCAGGCAAAAGATAAACCCAATATTGTTCTCATACTTGTGGACGACTCCGGTCTGATGGACTTTGGTACTTTTGGTGGGGAAGCGAAAACTCCCCATATCGATAGACTTGCTCGGCAGGGTACAATGCTAACGAACTTTCATGCTTCTCCAGTTTGCGCCCCTTCAAGAGCTATGCTAGTCACTGGAATCGATAGCCATCTAACCGGTGTAGCCAACTTACCAGAGATGCTACCCAGTAGTTATGAAAACCAACCCGGCTACCAAGGAGTCCTGAACAACCGAGTTCAAACCGTTGCGACCCGTCTGAAAGAAGTTGGCTATAGAACTTATGTTTCCGGGAAGTGGCATTTGGGGCATGATAAAAACACCCTACCTCCTGCACGAGGCTTTGACCGCTCGTTTATTTTAGCAGGCTCCGGTGCAAGCAACTACCAAACAAAAGGTTACCTACCCTTTAAAATGAAAGCCCAGTGGTTTGCCGATGGTAAGGAAACGAGTTTGCCAGATAATTTTTATTCTTCCAAAGATTATATCCAAAAAACGATCGCATTTCATGAGACAGAGGAAAACAAAAACTCTCCTTTCTTTTCTTATATTGCCTTTCAGGCGCTTCAGGCTCCACAAAAATTTGTCAAACCATATCTTGAGGTTTATCAAGAAGGTTGGGATGTTCTACGACAAAAGCGTTTTGCCAAAGCCAAAGCCATGGGGATTATCCCTGCGACAGCTTCGATGAATGATATGTTTCCGCAATTTCAGAAATGGGAAGAGCTTTCTCCAGCGGAAAAAGAGCAATATACCAATGACATGGCAGTTTTGGCCGGGATGCTAGAGGCTATGGATCATTATATTGGACAGTATATAAAATACCTGCAAGAAAAAGGGCTCTACCAAAATACAATATTTATAATTGCTTCGGATAATGGCCCAGATGGTGGTAACTACAATGTTTCACTTATGCAAGCCTGGCGAAAGTCACAGGGGTATCATAGGGATAAAAGTCGGATCGGTGAAAAAGGATATTTTGGGGCAATCGGTCCTGAATTTGCCTATGCGCTGGCTTCGCCTTTTTCCTTTTTCAAATATTATGCAGGAGAAGGAGGTGTCAGAACCCCTTTGATCATTTCTGGAAAAAATATCCCTGGTGGCCAGCAGAGTAATGAGTTTTGCTTTATCACTGATGTTGTCCCTACAATTTTAGAGTTAGCAGGAATGGAAGCAAAAAGTAATAAACTATATACACAAATCACAGGTAAAAGTCTACTTCCCCATCTTAAAAATTTGTCTGTCCCTGTTTACCAGGAGGACGAAGGTGTAGGAATGGAAGCAGCTAACAGCGCCTCTTATTACCAAGGAGATTTCAAAATTGTCAAAAATAATATTCCCTTAGGTGACAACAAATGGTATATGTACAATCTTCGCAAGGACCCTGGTGAAACAAAAGATATATCCAAAATGTACCCAGAAAAATTTACTACTATGATCACCTCCTATACTACTTACGCCAAAGCGGTTGGTGTCATTGCAATGGAAGAAGGGTATTCAGCAGAAAAAGAAGTGGGAAAGAAATCTGTAAAAAAAGTCTTACTCAATCTTAGTATGTATCCATTAGGCTTTTTCGTGTTTGTAATAGCAATGATTGGGTATTGGAAAAAAAGAAAGTCAATTGCCAGTGTATAAAATAAAAGTTTTGACGATAACAGCAGCAGTGTTAGTAATTCTACTCCTATTTTTCCTGAAAACCAATCCTTCGCCAAGATTACAACCTGTTTCCATTTTACAATTTGCAACGTTTGTCAAAGAAACTGGATACATTACCGATGCCGAAAAATATGGTTGGTCCATTGTTCAGAAAAATGTCCATAGTTTTATTACTGTTAAGGGTGCCAACTGGCGCAAACCAGATGGTAGAACGAAGCCTGCTAACAAGGATTTGCCAGTCACCCAAGTAAGTTATAATGATGCCCTCGCTTATTGTAAATGGTCAAATACCCGTCTACCTACCTATGAAGAGTATTGGCAATTCAGTAAATATGATACACGCAAAGTGGTTTTTAATAACAATGCCCTTATTTCTTCTGTATTTGCTGTAAATGTCGTCGGCAATGTATGGGATATTACTAGTACCACACAAAAAAAATCCGTACGTCTGGCGGGTGGTTCCTTATTTTGCTCCCCACACATTTGCCACGGGACACAAAAAGATCGGTTATTGCTGGTAGATAAAGAAACAGGAAATATCCATATCGGCTTTGCAGTTATTTCCACAAAGTAATATTCTTTATTCATTCTTTCTAAAATTTTTCTCTGAAATAGAAGGATCTTTTTCAGAGTAGCTGGTTATAGGGCTAAAAAAAGAATAAAATATAAAAAAGTTGCTTGACAAAACTACCAACTAGTAGTTATACTTTCTTAGGAAAGGTAATCCAATGGATCGCAAAACTGAAATTATCCAACATAGCCAGGACTTGGTACGAACAATCGGATTTTCGGCTTTTAGCTACCAGGATCTTTCCGATCGATTGGGCATTCGCAAAGCAAGTATTCACCACCACTTTGCCAAAAAAGAAGACTTGGGAATTGCTATACTTAGATCTCTTAAATCTAGCCTACAATCTTATTTTGGTAAGGTTTTATTCTCCGATAGCGGCTTTGAAGCAAAACTTGATCGTTTTCTTAGTGACTCCTTTCTACCTTGTAAGGATGGAAAAACATGTATTATTAACGCTTTCTTAGCAGATTATAATATGCTTTCCGATAAAGCACGCGCAGAACTTAGCGAAATCAGTGAAATAGAGGTGAAGGCGCTTACTTCTATTTTAGAAGTCGGGTTGAAAGAAGGCGTTATAAGCCCCGAAGGACAAATTACAGACTTAGCAGTTTTACTTCGTAGTACCATTAAAGGGGCAATACAGTATGCAAGGGTGTCTGGAGAAGATAACTTCCAGACCGTTACAGAGCAGATAAAGAAGAGTATTTTAAGTATTTAATTTTTTTTATTTAAAA
>JBCCIA010000275.1:0-8541 GCA_039028475.1 Spirochaetota bacterium
AACTAAGGTAATAAAAAAGAATATTAACTTTAAAAATATTCTTGCAATTCTTCCTGATTCAAAACTAGCGTAATAAGCTTCAAAGATATTAAATCCATCAAATAAATATTTTATAACGATTTTTTTTACGAAACCTGTCTAAGAAAAAGAGCAATTGGTAAAGCCAGCATAGGGGTAGGGCAAGGAATCGCAAAGCAAACACGGGAATCGAGCATTTCGATACCGCTGCAAAATGCAAGTTTTTTATCTTGTTGTATTCTTTGGCATAGTTGCTAATTTGACCGAAAGAAAATGAATGAGGAAGTTTATGTTGCAGATTCCTAAAGACCAGGGAGTTTCCCCAAAAATGAAATATACTCTGGGAGTTTTATTTTTTCTCCCGTTTGTAATGGCTTGTGCCAAAGGAAAATCCTTGAGTAGTAATTATGTTACTATTGATGGTAAAAAGTATACTGTAGATGATGTAGAGAAAGAATCACCTGCTATTATATATAAAGCAAAATCCCAGTACCAAGAAGCAGTTTCGCAAGCATTTGCCGAATTTGCTATGGAGAGAATCAAAAAGGCCGAAGCAAAGAAAAAAAATATCAAGCCAGAAGAAGTTCTTTCCCAAGGTTTTCAACAAAAAGAGCCTTCGCAAGCAGAAATTGAACGTGTATACCAACAGTACAAAGCACAATTCCGTGGAGCTCCTCTGGAAAAGGTACAACCTGATATTGTAAAATTCTTAAAAGAAAATGCAAAACAACGTTATGAGCAAGCTCAATTGCAAAAATTGCGCCAAGAGTATAAAGTTGATATTCAGATGGAGAAGTTAGAACCTCCCCGCTTAAAAGTTGCTGAAAAAAATAACCCAGCTTTGGGTCCAAAAGATGCTAAAGTCACTGTTATTGAATTTTCTGACTTCGAATGTGGTTTCTGTAAGAGAAGCCAAAATGTAAATAAAGCCTTACGTAAAAAGTATAAAGGTAAAATTCGTTGGGTGTTTCGTGATTATCCACTTCCCTTCCACCAAAATGCTTTCTTTGCACATGTAGCAGCAAATTGCGCTAAAAAGCAAGACAAGTTCTGGGACTATTTCAATATTTTATTTCAGAATACTGGCAGTTTACAAAGAGACAATGTTATCCGCCTCGCAGGAAACGCTGGTTTGGATGATGAAAAATTCAAAGCCTGCTTGAAAGAAGAGCAAACAATTGCCCAAGAAGTACAGGCAGATATCAATGATGGTAAGCGTTTAGGAGTGAACGGTACACCAGCTTTCTTTATCAATGGTATTATGGTAGAGGGAGCACAACCTCTTGCAAAGTTTGAAGAAATCATAGACAAGGAACTTAAAAACTAAGGAGTAAAAAGATTCATGAGTAGAACAGTAAAAGTTGCTGTGACCGGTGCAGCAGGGCAAATAGGATACGCCTTGCTTTTCAGAATTGCTTCAGGGGAAATGTTTGGTAAAGATACGGCGGTTGAGTTACAACTCATCGAATTAGAAGCAGCTTTACCGGCTCTCAAGGGAGTTGTAATGGAATTGGACGATTGTGCTTTTCCATTGGTGCAAAAAATCACTACTACTTCTAAGCTAGACGAAGGCTTTAAAGACGTTAACTGGGCTTTATTGGTAGGCTCAGTACCTCGTAAAGCTGGGATGGAGAGGGGAGACCTGTTAAAAATCAATGGTGGCATTTTTACCAATCAGGGAAAGGCTATTGGAGCCAATGCAGCCTCTGATGCGAGAGTGTTGGTGGTAGGAAATCCTTGTAATACCAACGCTTTGATTGGTATGAACAATGCTGCGGGAATGCCGCATGACAGATGGTTTGCTTTGACAAAATTAGATGAAAATAGAGCAAAATCCCAATTAGCTGCGAAAGCAGGGGTGCAAGTTGCCAATGTAAGCAATGTAACCATTTGGGGAAATCACTCAGCTACCCAGTACCCTGATTTTTACAATGCGAAGATAGGTGGAAAGCCTGCTACAGAATCTATCTCCGACCAGGAATGGTTGCGTGGAGAGTTTATTACTACAGTACAAAAACGTGGTGCGGCAATCATCCAAGCCCGTGGAGCATCAAGTGCTGCAAGTGCTGCAAATGCAGTTGTGGATACCGTAAGTAATATTGAAACACCCACTCCTGCTGGTGACTGGTTTAGCGTGGCTCTATGTTCCGATGGCAGTTATGGAGTAGACAAAGGTCTTATTTTTGGCTATCCAGTACGTTCCGATGGAAAAAATATAGAAGTTGTTCAGGATGTACCTTTGAATGAATTTGGCAAAGAAAAGTTTGATGCCACTCACAAAGAGCTAAAAGACGAAAGAGATGCAGTTTCAGATATGATCTAGCATGGACATACCTGCAAGATGGGGATATATCCATCCTCATCTTGTTTGTAAAGGTTTTAGGAATGGTAGCCTAAACGAATCAGTTCTTCTATCCTTGAGTTTTTGAGTTTGCTTTGTTCTAAGAAAGTATTTATCCTACTTTCACTCATTCCTGCTTTTCTCAAACCTCGGCCAATTCCCGTATAACTGCCACTGTTCATTTCCCACATGGTAATGCCATGAGAGAGTGCCAGCTCTTGTATCTCTTCTGCAAAGGAAACATTGCTTTTTTGCTGTACATACAATTGTGTGAGGCTTGCAACATCTGTTTCGAAGAGTTCTTGCGTTTTTGCTGCTGAAGGTGTTAATGACCCACTGATGGAGGCCAAGGATTGGGAGATGCTTGATACAGACTGCGAAGCATTGGAAATAGAGTTTAGAGACTGGGATGCTGTTGATATTGAGTTTAGAGATTGTGAAGCGGTACCACATTGCACAAAGCAAAGCAATATACCAAGTGTAAAAAAAGTTAGATTTGATTTCATAGTATACTCCATATATTTTATAAGAAAAACAAATTGTATAAAACCGTCAAGCAAATGCAACTAATTGCTTTGCAGTTGATCGATAGGCATTGCTATTTCTTCGCCCGTTGCCTCAGAACGTACCAGTGCCGTTTGACCTTCAATGGAGACAACTGTCAGATAACCTGCCTGGTGAAATGTTTTGCCAAACATTTTGATTGGTTTAATTCTGACTTTGTCTCCTTCTTTAAACTTCAACTTTAGCCTCAATTTTGTATAATTTCTTGTATAGGGCATCTTAGATCTTATGAAATTGTATCATATATTTGTACTATTAGAGTGGATTCTTTGCAGAAATCTTGCATAATTTCTTGTGAAACCAATTTAGAGAGTAGAGGTTTTTTACGATTCGAGTGCAAGGATAAATAAAAAAATACTTACGAAAAAAAACCTTATTGTAATCCTTGTAACAATGAAATCTATCCAAGAAAAACAGAAGGAGATCATTGAGGAATTTGCAGACTTTGAAGATTGGCAAGAAAGGTTCCAATACCTTATTGAGCTAGGCGACTCCTTACTCGACTATCCAGAGGAACATAGAAAAAAAGACAACTTAGTGCCTGGCTGTCAATCTCGTGTTTGGGTCCATTCTGAAGTCAAAGACGATGCCCTCATTTTTTACGCAGATAGTGATACAGCTTTAACCAAAGGTTTGATCGCTATTTTAGTACATGTTTTTTCTGGACAATCGCCAAAGGAAATTATGAACTCCTCCTTAGAATTTTTAGAAGAGATAGGCTTGCAGAAATTCTTATCTATTAGTAGAAGGAATGGACTCCACTCGATGATTCAGATCCTTAAAACTACTGCCGAAAACCAACTGAGCTGATCATAGACCAATAGGTTTACGTGAAATCAAAGCAATACAAAAATAGGTACAAAGATGTCAAAAGGTAATAATGGCTTCGCGAATGAAGATAGCATGGCGATGATTCAGTCTGACAAAGTGAGCCAAGAATGGGATACCCCATTGCGACAGGATGCTTTTAAAAAGACAGATGAAGAGAAAGAAACAATCATACGAGAAAACTTCCAAAAGATAATGGAAACATTAGGCCTAGATCTACAAGACGATAGTTTGCGTGATACTCCGAGTCGTGTAGCAAAGATGTATGTCAGAGAAATTTTTCGTGGACTAAATCCTGCCAACAAACCAAAGATTTCTGTATTTGATAACAAATATAAATATGGGCAAATGCTATTAGAAAAAAATATTACGTTTCATTCAGCTTGTGAGCATCATTTTTTGCCTATAATAGGTAAGGCGCATATCGCTTACATTTCCAGTGGCAAAGTGATTGGCTTGTCAAAGTTAAACCGACTTGTAGACTACTATGCGTCTCGACCGCAGGTACAAGAGAGAATGACAGTTCAGTTGCTAAAGTCACTGCAACAAGCCTTAGATACAGAAGATGTTGCTGTATGTTTAGATGCAAAGCATCTATGTGTCTCTGCACGTGGTATCCGGGACACAAACAGTACTACAGTTACCACTGAATTTTCGGGGAAATTTCTCGAAGACTCTTTGCGTAACGAATTTTATATGCATATCCAAAACACCTAGGAGAAGATTTTGAAACAAAAGATCTATGTGCTTGTTTTTGCACTACTTGTACTTGTTAGCTACGCTTGTAAGAAATCTAAAAAACAATTTCTTTCTTTCCAAGAAGTTCCTCTTTCTGCTGATAAGAAAGATATGGCCTCTATACGTTATAGCAAAGTTGCTACGCTAGGTAAAAAAAACTATCCTATCGCTTACCATACAATCATTCAAACCGGTGACACTTTTGCAGGTGGAGTTTTTGGACGTATCTTTGATACATTTGGCAAGCAGATCGACCTGGGTACTATAAAAAGCCTACACTTTTCTCATTATAAGGGAGACAGCAATTATATGGATCATTCGACTCTATTGCCGCGTGGAAAGGATTTGTACCTAGTGACCCAATTTGAAGTGGCTCCTGCGGCTATTTATATAACTAGCCTTAAACAAGACAAACAAAGTGGTTTGTTGCAAGCTACAAATACAAAGAATGTTCCTTTAGAAAGCATTGGAGGAATTTGGAGCCCTTGCGCTGGTAGCCGAAGTCCTTGGCTAACCCATCTGGGAAGCGAAGAGTATGAACCGGATGCCCGTAAGATAGAGCAGGGGGTTTATAGTGGGAAAGTCAGTTATGGAACTTCTATTGCACCTAACATGGCGAAGTATTTAGGCGAGACACTCCAAGAAGGGAATTCTCCCAAAATTTTCAACCCTTACAACTATGGTTTTATTACAGAAATTGATCCAGTTACTTTTGAAGATGTAAAAGTAAGTAAGCATTACTCGATGGGACGGTTTTCACATGAGCTTGCCTATGTCATGCCTGATGAAAGGACTGTTTACCTTTCGGATGATGGCAGTAATATTGGTTTTTACATGTACTATGCTGATACTAAGGCAAATTTACAAGCAGGAACCTTATACGCTGCAAAGTGGATACAAAAATCTGCTAAGAACGGTGGTAGAGCTAGGCTGAGTTGGATTAAGCTGGCACATCTTAGTGATAGAGAAGTTCGTACAGCTATTGCGAAGAGGCCTAAATTCAGTCAAATTTTTTCTGCTGTAGAGCCAGTTCTTGGTAAAACTGGCAAAGAGAGTGCAGTTTGTCCCGATGGTTATCGTTCTGTGAATACAGAAGTGGGACACGAGTGCCTACGTTTACAGAAAGGTCAGGATATGTTGGCTGCGGCTTTAGAAACCCGTAGGTATGCCGCTTACTTAGGGGCAACTACTGAGTTTCACAAAGAAGAGGGAATCACCTATGACCCTGATGAAGAAAGACTCTACGTTGCAATGAGCCGAATTCGCGGAGGCATGGAAGATTTTCAAAAGGAAGGCAAAGCCAACCCCAAATATGATATAGGGGGATCGAATGATATTAAGTTACCGTATAATTTCTGTGGTAGCGTGTTTGCCTCGGACATCCAAAGTTTTCAAAAGGATAATCAGGGAGAGCCGATTCCAAGCTCTTTGGTCGCTGTGAATATGATTGCGGAAGTATCGGGGAAATTGGATAGAAATGAAAATACACCTTTTTATGATCCAAAAGGCAAGACAAATATTTGTGATTTGCAGCAAATTGGTGAGCCTGATAATATCGCATATATTCCCGGTACCCATACATTGATCATAGGTGAGGATTCGGAAAGAGCACACCGCATTGACAATCTATGGGCATACGATACAAAGTTGAAAAAGCTGACTCGTTTGATGACAGTCCCCTATGGCAGTGAAATTACATCACCTTATTATTATAAAGACATAGGTGGTTTTGGGTATCTTATGACGGTTATCCAACACCCTTATGGCGAGTCAGATACAAATTTGGTTCCTGAGGATAGCCGCGAACGTCGTGGCCATGTCGGTTATTTTGGTCCCCTACCAGTAATACCTTAAGAGGGTGTTTCAGTGGAACAGGCTTTCAGTTTAGAGAGCAGCATGGTACAATGTTTGCTCTTAAAGGAGTTGGACAAAAGATTTAAACTTCTTCTAAGTCAATGTCATAAGCAATGGTCTGGTTTCTACCTCTACGCTTTGCCTCATACAAGGATACATCAGCAGACTTGATACAATCCTCTAGACGAATGCGGTTTTTAAACATACTGATTCCCAAACTTACAGTTATAGAGATACTTTGGTTTTCGAAGGTAAATTCTTGCTTTGCAATTTTTTCTCGTAGATCCTCCGCAACAACTTTTGCTTCTTCTTCTTCCGTTGCAGGTAATAAGAAGATAAACTCTTCTCCACCCCATCTTGCAACCTCATCAAAAGGACGTTTGTTTTGTGTAAAAAACTCTGCCAGAGAACTGAGCAGATAATCGCCAAAGTCGTGCCCATAGGTATCATTCACTTTTTTGAAGTAATCGACATCGCAAAGGATGATAGAAAACGATAAATTGTCCCTATGAAAGCGATTTTTCTCATGGTTGAGCTTTTCCATGATAGCTCTTCGGTTCCAGAGCTTTGTGAGTGAGTCTGTTTTAGCGACAAACTCAATTTTATGGTATGCATCGGTCAGTTCCTCATTTTTCAGTTTGATTTCCTGGTTCATACTTTTCAGTTTGTTGTTTTGTTTTTCAATGATTTGCTTGGCTTCTCTGAGTTTTTTTTGGTTTGTGTCGCTGAGATTGGTGAGTTTGACAGTATTCTTGAGTAATTTTTTGTATTGGTTAGCTAGTTCTTTGTATTTTTGCTGTACTTCTTCGATGGTTACATCTCTGATATGGGTGATTTTCTCAGCTTGTTTTAATGCTTTGAATTCTCTTGCAAATAACAGCTTATGTATCGGGTCATCTTTTTTAGACATTCACGAGCCTATTTCTAGAAAAACATTCTATGTTCTTACTTAACTAATTTTATGATAAATATATTGTAAAGTGGAAAATTTGTGTAAGAACTAAAAATGTTTTTGTTGTAAGATTTACACTTGCAAGGTAAGACATACAATGCTTTCCTTTTGACATGCTACAAGTTGAAACTTTTCATATAAAGGACTGGGAGGAGTCCTACTCAGGCCTAGTACTTGCCGAGAATGACTCTTGGGTGTTGGTTCAGCACATTCCTATGGACTATGCCATTGATGGGTATCGTTTGTATCGTAAGGAATTTGTCGTGCATCGTGAAAGGGGAGAATGGGAAACGCGGATTGAAAAAGTTCTGTCTCTCAAAAATACCAAAGCAAAGCCACCTGAGGGGTTTGCCTTTAGCAACACATTGGCTGTTCTGCAAAAAATAGAAGAAAACTATGGTTTGTTCGAGTTCCAAGATACAAGCGAAGGGGAGGTGTTCTATGGTAAGTTGAAAGAGGTGAAAGACAAGCATCTCTTTACAATAGATTTTATTAACCCTGATGGGTCAGTTGATCATGAATTTACCTATGACTTTGATTTGCGAAAACTAATTACAATTACCTTTTTATCAGATTACTTCCATTCGATGGTTTTATTGTGGAAAGATGGGCTAGGGCAATCATAAATTTTGATTGTTACAAGGAATGATTTAAGAGTTTACCTTGCATTTTGGTTAGCGCTATGGCCATAATGCAAGGTATGTATCGATTCTAAAAAAAGAGCAGGGTAAAAGAACGGTAGATCGGGCTTTATTTTCGTGTAGCTTTATTGCATATACTTAGGAAAGTAAAAAATCTCTATAATTTTCTGAGGAAATGACGGTAAAGCTACTTTCAGAATAGGTCTCTAAGAACTCTGACGGTGGTTTCACCTTTGTTTTTTTCCATTTGAATTCATAGCCATCTAACTTGCCAGAGTATTCTTCTAACAAGTCAATTTCCTTCTTGTTGTGGGTTCGCCAGAAATAGTGCAGTCTTCTTGCTACTTGCGATTGCAGATACTTCTTTCTTTCGCAAATACAAAAATTCTCCCAGAGAGCACCCACATCGTTTCTTAATTCCAGAGTATTGAAGTTATTGATAAGTGCATTGCGAATTCCCAAATCAAAAAAATATATTTTTTCTTTTTTATTAATTTCTTTTCGTAAATTTCTCGAAAAAGCCTTTAAGCGAAAGATAACAAAAGCTTTTTCTAATAGTTCTATATATCGTTCGACGGTTCGAGAATTTACTTTCAACTGTTTCG
>JBCCIA010000276.1:0-8476 GCA_039028475.1 Spirochaetota bacterium
GCATGTGCGCGAACAACGCCTGCCCGGTCGACAGCGTCACCAGATAGTGTCCTTCTCCGTAAGGGGTGGTTTAAACCACCCCTTACGGAGAAGGAAAAGAAATATACCTTGATCTTTAAGAGGATAACCTCGACATTCCCTGTTTTTTGTGAAATTCCCTAACAAAATTATTCTCAAAAAAAATAAAAAAAAATTCATTTCGGTGTCCATTTTTCGGATGCTTATTCGTTTTAAGTATATTATAAAAACGGAGAGGTCTATGAGATACCTACTATTGATATACGACAACGAACAAGAAGGTGCAAAAACACAGGAAGCCGAGTTTCCTAGCTGGATGGAATATACTAAAAAATTGCAAGAATCCGGCAAAATGTTAGGTGGGGAAGCGCTAAAGCCAGTTAGTTCTGCTACAACGGTTAGCAAGAGCACAGGAAAACTTGTTGTAACAGACGGTCCCTTTGCGGAAACGAAGGAACAGTTAGGTGGATTTTATATGATTGAGGCAAAAAATTTAGATGAAGCCTTGGATTGGGCTGCAAAAATGCCAAATATACACCGTGGCAGGGTAGAAGTCAGACCTATCATGGAGTTCGATAGCCCTTAATTGTTAGATGGCCAATGGTATGCAGCTAAATAGTTTTTTCAAAAAAGAATACGGACGTTTGCTGGGAATTCTGGTAAATTATTTCAAGGATTTAGAACTCGCAGAAGATTCTTTGCAGGAGGCTATGCTAGCTGCTATCGACCATTCGATGGACACCAAGGCCAGAGAAGAAAAAGAGTTCTTCCAATGGATCGTCAAAACGGCGAAGAATAAGGGAATTGACAGCATTCGCAGGGAGTCTCGCAGACAGTCCAAAACCCTCCAGCTTGTCACACAACAACAAGCCTTCTTATTAGAAGATCCCTTGGATAGTATGTCCGAAACGACAGAACCTTATGAAAACAAGTTGAAGTTGCTTTTCACCTGTTGCCACAGAGCTTTAGGTGAACAGGCACAGGTCATTCTTACCCTTAAATGTATCGTTGGCCTGCATGTACGAGAGATAGCCTCTGCATTGCTAATGCAAGAGGAGGCTGTTGCCAAGGCTCTAACGCGTGCGAAGAAGAAGATTCGTGAAGCTGGTATTCCTTTTTTGGAAACTTCCGAGCAAATGCAGGACCCACAAAAGCTATCCCAGGTCTTGGCTATATTGTATTTGATCTTCAATGAGGGATATTTATCGGCCACCCATGCGCAACGCTTGCGAACCGAGCTTTGCGAAGAGGCAATGCTGCTCGCATCTGAATTGTCGCTAGTGCTTAAAAACCAATCTGAAGTGTTTGGACTTTTGGCACTTATGGGTTTTCACCATAGTAGAAGGCATGCAAGGTTTGATGACAAAAGACAATTGGTTCAACTTGCAGAGCAAGATCCTAAGAAATATGATACCGAACTTATTGCTAGAGCTACTTCGTACATTCAAAAATCTTTTCACTTGCAGATAGGTGGACTTTACCAAACGCAGGCCTATATTGCTGCGATACACGCACGTGCTATTGAAGAAGAGGTGGATTGGCGGAAGATTAGCTTTTTGTACAAGTATCTATTGCAGGATTATTCTACCCCAGTCCTGTATTTGAATTATGCGGTTGCTTTACGCAAAGCAGGGGAATTGGACGACGCAAAACGTGTTTTATTTGCCAGAGAATTGCAGGCTGTACTAGAATACAAATACTCCTACTACCACTTGGCTCGGGCAGAGTTTTATCTGGAAGAAAATGATCTAGTGAATGCTAGGCTAGAATACACAACTGCTTTAAAAATCTCGAAAAGTAGGCAGGACATCGAGTTTATCAAAGAAAAATTACAAAAATTACCATAAAGGATGGAGAGAATGAATGTAGCTAAATTAAAGGAAGCAGAGAAGGAGTTTTTAACAAAATACCCAGGTGGTTTTGCCAACCCACATTTTGCAGATATGGAAAAGAAGTATAAAATGGCGAAGCATAGCGAGTTTGCCCAGGAAGCGTTTGCGAAGTCTGAGTTTAAAAAGCCTGAGCTAGTCGTTGAGAACTTTAGCAAACTCGTTAGCCGTTCCTCTTTGGTTTCGGTGTTTGAAAAACCCAAGTTGAAAGACTTTACCAAGGTACTGACCCCTGCACAAAAAAAGCAGCTTGCGAGTGGCCTGGAGCTAATGCTACACCATGCTGGTTCGGATGTAAAACAAGAAAAAGGTTTCAACCAAGTACTGGATATTCTCAGTGAAGGAAAGCTCGCTAAATGGTCGTTGATCTCCTGTGTACCGGTGTACTACCACCCGAAAGTAGAAGTCTTTGTCAAACCAACTACCGCTAAAGGTGTCGTCGAAGTATTCGGCTTGAAGAATATGGTTTATAAACCTCGCCCTTCCTGGGAGTTTTATACCCAGTTCAGAGAGAGTATCACCAAAATGAAAAAGAAAGTTAGCAAATCTTTAAGCCCTAGCAACCCAGCGTTTACCGGTTTTCTTATGATGGCTTTAGATAAATAAGTATGTGGTAGAAGATGGCAATCGACAGAGAGGTAAATGTCATGCCCATTCCTAGTCTGCGGAAGAGATAGTTTTCTTTTAGCTGGCTGATGCCAAAGAGATGGGAAATTCTACCTATTACGATGCATGCTCCCGTAGTGTGTATCCAAGGAGATGGAGCTTTGCTAAGTTCTAACAGAATCATTAATATCAGTACCAGTGGCACGTACTCGATAAAATTCGCGTGTGCTCGCATAGCCCGCAGCATTTGCAGGTTGCCACCATCGCCTACAGCTATTTTCAATTTGCCGCGTAGGAGTAGGGTGCGTACACTCAAGAGTATAAAGATGATTGCCAGTACTATGCTATAAATAGGTGTTACCATATTGTACACTTCCTTTGCTAAAAAGACTTTTTATAAAATAATAGTAGACAGTGTATACTTTGAGGCATAAGTTGTCTACTGAAAAAGTAGCCATTGACTACTTTTATGGGAATATTTGCATGCAACTAGAACATAAAAAACCGTACCACCACGGAGATCTATACCGTGCCTGCATCGAGCAGGGATTGCAGTTTCTGGCACAGGGGCAAACGAATTTTTCTATGCGAGACCTCGCTCGCTCCTTGGGAGTTTCTCATGGTGCACCAGGCAAGCATTTCCAAAATAAGGAAGGTTTGCTCGCAGCCATCGCAGAAGAGGGATTCAGAATTCTCAATGCTTATCTAGAAGAGTCTTTTGTGCCAGGGAATCTGCGTGAGTCTTTCTTGCAAATGGGTCGATCCTATCTGCTCTTTGGTTTAGAAAATCCCGCTCACTATCGCATTATGCTGGGAGATAAGATCAGAAGTCATGCGAACTATGCTAGCTTAAACCAAGAATCGAAAAAATCCTTAGGCCAGCTTGTTTATTTGGTGCAACAATTACAGGCAGCAGAGGTTTTTATTGCAGGCAATGCCTTTGAGTTTGCGTATTGTATTTGGGCTGGTGTACATGGTCTGGTAAATCTTGCGATAGAGGACCATATCAAGCTCCCTCAGCCCATCAAACCAGCTTCTACAAATTACAAAAAGCATTTGCAGGAACACTGCTTGCGTTTGGCAGATCAAATGAACCAGAGTTTTTTTCTTGGATTTTCTCACCAGTAGATGATTTTGAGTTTTATCAGGTTGGCCAACACTTGCTTTGACTTGTGTAGGAAATACTATTTTTGTCTTGCTATATTTTGCTAGGCTACCTATGAAGTAGCAAAGGTAGTTTGTATGTATACAGTACGTGTGGAGAAAACACTAAACGCAGAAATTGATAAAGTCTTTGCAGGTTTGGCAGACCATGAAAATTACAGCCGTTTTCCCGGAGTTTTTCATTCGGAATTGCTCAAAGAGGGTAGTATCGAACGAAATGGTGTAGGTGCTCGGAGAAAACTGGTTTTGGGCCTTGGTATTTTAGAAGAGGATATCGTTGCTTTTGAACAGCCCAGTCTTATGGGTTACCAAATTACCAGTTCTTTCCCTTTTGTAGTTAACCATGTCAAAGGAGAGATAACGCTCAAAAGGCAAGGGAAGGCTACCCAAGTCACTTGGATTTCTACTTTCGAATTTCCTACACCTGTTGTAGGAGAATTGCTAGAAAATGTACTTGGGCCTGTGTTTGAGTTTGGTTTTTCGAGCATGTTGGATGCTGTGGAAAAGGAATAGATTCTCAAATATAAAGTTTAACATCCATCGAAGGTGAATTCTGCTATTGGTTTGACTAGCAGATTTTTATCATGATTTGTTGATATGTACAAAGTAGGTTTTCCTCCTACATAGCGACTATGATCTATAAGAAAATCTAAAGATCCATCTGCGTTGAGATCTCCTACCCAAAGTAAGGTTGCATGTCTTTGGCTATCTGGAGCTATTATATCCTGATCTGTATATAATACTTGTTTTATATTCCCCTTGCGTAAGATTACTTTGTATTGAAAAGAATTCTTTTTGTCCGTTCTAGTCTTTAATAAATAATAAGGTTTCCCAGTGATAGATGGAATTTTGAGCCATTTATTTCGGTACCAAGGGGAATAACTTCTGCTTATTAGTAGCTTTTGAGGTTTTATATTGAGACCTTTTACCATAAAAATTGCTTTTCCTTTGACTTGTGGAAGAGAAACTTTTTTGCCCGTTCTTAGACCTGGATAGTTCTGAGGGTGTCTGAAGTTTTGGATTTTGATTTTTCTCGCTAGTAAGCTATAGTGATTTTTTTTCTTTATAACAACCAAATAGGATGTATCTGATTTCGCTTTGATAAGGTGACTAGAATAGGTTCCTGGTAAGAGTAGTTTAGGTTTTAAAGCTACTTTACGTTTTTGAACAGCTCCCGCGTACACCCAACCACTCGTATTGTATAATGTTTGGACTTTGACCCAAGGTTTATGAAATACCTTTCCTCTAAGTTTGACTTTAATGTGTTTCTTACTAGTTTTGCCCCATAAAGTGAGTCTTTCGCCTTCCCCTATATAATCTATAGTTGTAGAGTTTTGTTGTGGTTTTTTTCGCAAACGTAAATTGTCAACCCATGCATATACAATCTGTCCTTTCTGATAATTAGGAGAGGCTATATATCCATTTTGCCACAGTGAGGAATATAAAAAGAGATATAAGCAAAATTGACCTATCTGGTGCTTCATGGAAATTAAATGTTAGACCATCGATTTTTTGTTTTGTTGCTAACAGCTAAACTTTCTATTGCAATTACTCAATTAATTTTTTAAGACCTTCAAACCAGGTGCTGTTTATATCTATAAGAGGCAATAATTTATAGTTTTACTCTATAGGTAGTACAAAGATTTTGGTATGGAACAACTCACTAGTACAAAGGCATGTGATTTATGAAACAACACACTACTACAATTATCGTGGCAGTTGCCGCCTTATTGGTCATTGCGTATCTTTTGTATCGCGATAACCAACGAGAGAAACAAATTGCACTTCTTCTCAGCCAGCAACAGATGAATCGTTCCGAAAAGGGCGGTAAGCCTAGTGATCCTTATTTGGATAACCAGGTCAAGAACCGCATCATTAAAGGCTATACGGAGCTACAGGAATGTTACAAAGCCTTTCTATTGGAGACGCCCAAGGTCACTGATGGTAGCTTGAAAATCGATTGGCAGATTAGCACAGATGGTAAGGTGATCACCCCTGGTATAGTACTGAGTCCTTTTAAGAGCGAGACCTTTCATAACTGTATGTTGAAAAAAATCAAAGATTGGGAATTCCCACCGCCGATCGTGCGAAAATACGTGGTGCATACCTTTAAGTTTACCAAGAAGTGAGTAGGGTGGGAAAGTCTTATTGATCAATCCAATTTTCTAACTTGATGTTTTTTATTCTTTGGAAGTGCTTCACATTTCTTGTAACTAGAATCATATCATTTGCAATAGCACTACAGCCAATAAATAGATCTAATTCATCAATTCTCGTTCCTGCTTTTTCTAGTCGGGCTTTTTCCTTTGCAAATAATTCTAAGCAATTGCTTAGAGGAATTACTGTGATAGAGCTTTTTAAGTCTTTGATTTTTTGAATATTTTTCTTTTTATTATTAGAAGAACTTTTTTCGACTCCGTATAGAAGCTCTGCTACAGTTATTTCGGAAATAAAGCAATTGGAAATTCCCACACTTTGGATCTTTTGATCAAGTTGGTATAGTCCTTTGATATAATAAATACAAATATTTGTATCTAATAGGAACTGACTCATAGAGATACTTCTCTTCTTCTATAGTATCTGGAATTTTGTATGATTTCGCACAATTCATCCGCAGTTTCTTCAGTTTCTAAAGAGCCGAAACAACTTAAAAAAAGTTTTTCTTTCTGAGTGTGTTCTTTTTCCTGCTGCAATATGGATTCGGAGATTCTATTGATTATTGCGACTTTCTGGCGTATTTCGTAGGTATCGATGATCTTTAACAGATTTTCGACGACTTCTTCAAATGGAGGTTCTTCTTTTGCTTGTACATCTATGGTTTCGTTCGACATTTGTTGCTCCTTGCCAGCAGGATGACTAATTTACTATACGAATGTTTTGAAAGCAAGGACTTTTTTGGGATATAATCAAAGTTATGAATTTTTAAATTTAAGAAAAACAGTTTACTTCATATATGTATATTCGATATTGATCTAGTGAGTTTTCAGCTTTTAAACCAAACTCTTGGATGGCCAAGTAGAAAAAGAATTTTTCAACCAAAGGGGGAAGGGGTTGGTAGAATTTTTTCTTTTATTTCTGAAAAATTAAAAAGTAACTTAAGTAAAGTTGACTTTGATGTTGGTATACTCACTCCAGAATCGAACTCCGATAATACAGGTATTGTATATGCAATTGTCTGTGATTTTAAAAGATCTGTTTCTTCGCTGGAATTAAATGAAATTCATCGGATTGCTTGGAACTTGGCAAAATCACCCCTATTAATTATTATCGAGCCAAAAGCCTTACGGGCATTTTCTTGTTTACAAGTTCCTGAGAAGCCAGATTCCGAAGAAATTAAAACTGAAATTAAAGAACTTAATTTTATAAAAAACTCCCCTAGTATACTGCAAGATACCTTACACGGTTTGCATTACATTGAATTAATTTCTGGAAACACATTTAGAAAATACAAGGATCATTTTGATTATAAAAAAGGTTCCGAATATGTATTATTAGATAATTTAAAATCAGTGCGTAAATTACTATGTGACCGCGGTTTAGGGAAAAGTATTGTCCACGACTTACTTGCAAGGGTAATTTTTATCCAATTTCTTTTTGATAAAAAAGATCGAAATGGCTACTCTGCTTTGAATGCGAACAGATTAAAATCTCTCTATCAGAAAGAAAAAATATTATCTAAGCCTTATGCAAACTTGTCGGAAATTTTGCAAAATTATGAAGATACTTACTCGTTTTTTAAATATTTAAACCATCACTTCAATGGGGATCTTTTTCCAGGCAAGGCAGATACTGAACAAGAAAGAGAGAAAGAATGGCAAGAAGAAAGAGCACAAGTAAAGCCAGAGCATCTCACTCTTCTTGCAGAATTTACCAGTGGTGATTTGGAAATTAAATCCAGGCAATTGTTGCTTTGGAAATTATATAGCTTTGATGCCATTCCTCTAGAGTTTATCAGTAATATCTATGAGGAGTTTGTAAACAACTCTGAAGAAAAAGGTACAGCCACTGTCTATACACCTTCTTTTTTAGTAGATTTTATCTTAGATGGTGTTCTGCCTTGGAAGAGTAAACAATGGAATATAAAAGTTTTAGACCCCTCCTGTGGTTCTGGTATATTTTTGGTCAAAGTATACCAAAGATTAATCCATAGATGGAAGTTAGCAAATCGTAGAAACCCAGAAGTTTCTGACTTAAAAAAGATATTAGAAAATAATCTGATTGGTGTAGATAACCATACTGATGCAGTGAGAGTCGCGTCTTTTAGTTTGTACTTGTCTATGCTGGAAGAGATTGAACCTAAATTTTATTGGAAGCAAGTTAAGTTCCCTATTTTAAGAAATAAAACAATTATAGAATCAGATTTTTTTGCGGAAGGTATAAGTGTAATACAAACACAGGAAAGTTTATATAGGTATGATTTAATTGTAGGCAATGCACCTTGGGGACAAAATACAGTCAGTGATACCAATGCAAGAAAATGGGCGAAAAGTCATAACTGGGACATTAAATATGGAGATATTAGTTCTTTATTCCTGGCGAAAGCTGGTCTTTTACTAGCAGATAATGGGTTGGTATCAATGATCCAACCAGCTGGGACTATTCTATTTGATCAAGTTGAATCAGCCATAAAAATTCGACAAAAGCTATTCAGGGAATATTCCATTAAAGAAATTACTAATTTTTCTCCGGTTAGAAAACAACTTTTTAAAAAAGCAAAATCTCCCGCATGTTGTTTAACATTTGGTAAACAACAAGAACATATAATACCTATTATATATATAAACGGCTTTACGTTTATA
>JBCCIA010000277.1:0-8472 GCA_039028475.1 Spirochaetota bacterium
AATTCTTTGAGTTGGATCGCATTTTTAAGGCTGATATTTCCTTTCAAATGTATGGTACAAATATCGTCCGATTTGTCTATCTTAGCATCTAACATAAATTATCCATAATTGCTTAAATATTTGATTTTCAAAAAGCTCAGGTGCGCTTTTATTTTCATCATAGTTTTAGATTAAAGTATATTACAAATCTTTTTCTAAAAATATGATCTGATATTAAAAATTTATTGTTGCATTGCTAGCAAAGTTCTGACACTATAATTATTCAATGAGAATTAAGTTTTGGGGCGTACGGGGTTCCATCGCTGCTCCTATGGGAGGCGCTGGAGTTAAAAAAAAGATAGAAAAGGTTCTTTCTTTAGCAAAACCTTCTGATATACAAAGCAAAGAATCCATTCAAAACTTCATCGAATCTTTATCCTTTTCCACTATGAGCACCTATGGCTCTAACACTACTTGCCTTGAGGTGCGTGATAAAGATGATACATTATTTATTATCGATGCTGGTACAGGTTTGCGAGAACTCGGTAACACTCTACTTGGTAAGGGTTTCTTAGAAGGTAAGGGTTTTGCGTATTGGCTGTTTTCACATTCTCATTGGGACCATATCCAAGGAATTCCTTTCTTTGTGCCATTTCTATTGCCAGGAAATCAATTCGAGGTTTATACTTGTGTGGAAAATATGGAAGATCGTATCCGTTACCAACAGCATGAAAATCATTTTCCAGTGCCCTACGAGGGGTTTCGTGCGAAACGCAACTTTCATTACATGCAGGAAGGCGAACCTTACAAAGTAGGCAATCATATCACAATCAATTCTAAAGCGGTTCGCCACCCGGGTGGTAACTTTTCTTATAAATTTACCGAAGATGGCAAAACGTTTATTTTCTGTTCCGATGCGGAATTCAATATCGATGAAATGGAGAATATTGAATCCTACATTGAGTTCTTCCGGGGAGCAGATGTTTTGGTTTTCGATACCCAGTATACCTTTGAAGAGTCGTTGAATCGTATCGATTGGGGGCATAGTTCCGCTTCCATTGCAACTGATATCTCTCTCAAAGCAGGTGTCAAGAAACTGGTAATGTTCCACCATGACCCTTCCTATGACGATGAAAAACTGGATACAGTTTATTTGCGTGCCTTGAATTATAAACAGATGTTTGATCGCAATAATGAACTAGAGATTATTATGGCGTACGAAGGCCTAGAAATAGAATTGTAGATTTCTGATTGCTTTTTTCCTTTCCCCACATAGCTTGTACTTACACGATATATAGACCCTTAAGGAGAGAAGATTGGCAGAGTATATAATAGGGATTGATGCAGGTACTACCGGGATCCGAACATTTTGTTTTGATAAGCAAGGGAAGGTAATTTCGACAGCCTATGAGGAGTTTACACAAATATTTCCCAAGCCAGGTTGGGTAGAGCACGATGCAGAAGAGATTTGGCACAAAACGGAGAAACTCATTGTCAAAGCTATTAGTAAAGGCAAACTCAAAAAAAAAGACGCTGTAGCCATAGGCATTACCAACCAAAGAGAGACTACTGTTGTCTTTGATCGTAAGACTGGCAAACCTGTCTACAACGCCATTGTTTGGCAATGTCGTCGGACCAGTGATTTCTGCCAAAAACTAAAAGAACAGGGATTGGAAGAGGAATTTCGACAAAAAACGGGTCTTGTCGTTGATGCTTATTTCAGTGGTACCAAGATCCACTGGATCTTAAATAAAGTAAAGGGTCTGAAAGCAAAAGCTAATAAAGGGCAACTAGCTTTTGGAACTATTGATACTTGGCTATTGTACAAATTGACTGGCCAAAAAGAACATAAAACTGACTACACCAATGCTTCTCGGACTCTAGTTTATAACATACAAGACAAAGTTTGGGATGAAGACTTATTGAAGGTGCTACAGATACCCAGTTCTCTTTTACCAGAAGTACAGGGTTCTCGTTCTGATTTCGGTGTGACAGAAGGAGTGAAGGGTTTACCCAATGGGATTCCTATAACTTCTCTCGTAGGTGATCAACAGGGTGCTTTGTTTGGCCAACTCTGTACGGAAGTAGGGGAAGCAAAAAATACCTATGGAACCGGTTGTTTCATGCTTTTTGTGACCGGAGATGAGTTTCAAATCTCGCAAAACGGACTTTTGACAACTCTGGCATGCAGCGGTACCGGTAAGCCTATCTATGCTCTGGAAGGCTCTATCTTTATCGGTGGAGCTGTCATGCAGTGGTTGCGTGATGGAATGAAGTTTTTCAAAAAAGCTGCTGATTCAGAACATTTGGTGAGTGGTTTAAAAGCTGAAGACGAAGTTACATTTGTTCCTGCTTTTGCAGGTTTAGGTGCTCCCTATTGGGATATGAATGCTCGCGGTGCTATCTATGGACTAACTAGGGACACTACTATTGCCCAAATTACCAGAGCTGCTTTGAAGTCCATCGCCTTGCAATCACAAGACCTAACGCAAGCGATGGAGAAAGACATTGGCAAGTCACTAAAAGTGCTCAAAGTGGACGGTGGTGCAACTGCAAATAATTATTTGATGCAGTACCAAGCAGACATATTAGGAAAAAAAGTCATGCGACCTGAGAACATAGATACTACTGTACTGGGAGCTGCCTATCTAGCGGGTTTACAAGCCGGTTTTTTTAGTTCTGTCAAAAGTTTAAAACGATCTTCACAAAAATTCAAAGAATTCAAACCCAAAATGCGACCTGCACAACGCAAGCAAGAGATCGACAGGTGGCACACCGCTATCGAGCGTACACGTAGCAAATCCTAAAAGATTTGCTTGTGGAGTAGTGTCTATAGTTGCGGTCCTTTGAGTTCATCACAAAGGCTTTTTTTCTCTAGGTAGCGTGTACAAAATAATAGTGTACTACCTAATTCAAAGTCTGTATGAGGCTTCTCATAGACCGCGTCTAGCCCAACATAGCAATAATTACGTAAAAAGTTTTCACCGAAACCAGTCGAACGTGTTCCATTTTTACAGTCATGTGATTGTGAGCAATTTAGCAAAAAAAAGGCAAAAATTACAAAGATTCTCATCGATTCTCACTCCAATTTTTTTTATTCAGTTTACAGGAATAGGTTTTAAGAAAATATATATTTGAAAAGGATTTCCGTACTCTACCTATAAAATAGTAAAGAAGGGCAAATGCAAAAAACAGTTTTAGTATACAATCCGAATAGTGGTCGTGGTAAAGCATCTGAGAGAGCTATTGACTTCCAAGAGCATTGGGAGAGGAAGTTTGGCTCTGGTATGGTTTTACGGGAGACCCTCTCTAAAGCTGATATTCGGACGGCCATGCAGGAAACATATGAAGACTTTGAATTTCAGGTAGTGATGGGTGGAGATGGGACACTTTCAGAAGCCTTGCAAGGGTTGTCTGAACTACATAAGTTCCAACCCCTTGGAAAACCTATCGGTGTTTTGCCCGCTGGATCTGGAAATAGTTTTTTGCGAGATTTTGGCATAAAAGATTATGCTACCGGTAGGGATCGGCTTATCAGTGCTGTCTTAAGTGAAAAAGTCCGTAACATCGATATGGGAATGATTAGTTATCTGCATCCAGAAAGTAAAGAGCGGACCAGACGTGTTTTTTGCAATATATTTGGTATAGGGGTGATTCCGTATATTGCAGAGTTAGCTATGAAGATGCGTTTCATGGGTTCTTTGAATTATACCGTAGCTGCCCTTGTGAAACTTTTTAAGCATAAGTACTATACGATGGATGTAGTCATTGATGGAGTACGCGAAACTCTCGACTTTGACTTCTTGTCTGTGTGTAACTCTAAGTATACTGGGGGAGCTATGCTTATGGCTACTGATGTAGAGGTAGATGATGGTAAAATGTATTTAGTGGCTCCGCACATGAAAAGTAAAATGCAAATCTTAAAATTATTTCCAAAAATTTTTAAAGGTACCCATCTGCAAAATAAAAATGTTAGACACCATTTCATCAATAACTTAGAAGTGAAAGTGGATGATCCATTGCTGCTGTTAATCGACGGTGAGTTAGAGAAGGGAATCAAACCTATTCTAACCATTGAACCAGCGTTTTGGAAGTTGTATGTTTCTTAGCAAGAGGAGTGTTTCACAATGATGGAATGGAAAGATAAGATACCTGATAGTAGTGTTTTTTTGAAATTGATTCGGAAATTGCAAAGCCATTCGTATCTTACCCATAGCTATGAAAAAGAATTTGTTCTTGCACACCGTTTTGTAAATTCCTTTTTTAAGAATAAGCTCATTGCATCTGATCAATCGCTCAAAGAAGCTATTGCTGAACTGGAAAAGTGGGTATACAACAGTTTTACTGATTTCAACTATGAAGCGCTGAACCAAATCTATAAGGCTGGTCTTGCTCAGATCGCTATGATCCATATCATTTATACCTACCAACTTTTTCCGGGAGAAGAATTGGTCGCTAGAGCAGTACGGCATTACCGTAAAAAGAAGTACTACAAACTTGATCTAGCGAAAAACCTGGATACCTTGGAAAAAAAAAATGGTTTTTCTTTTTTTAAGTAAAAACTCACTTCGACTGCAAAAGATGAAAAAGGATAAGTGGTATTCTTACCGAGTTGCCATATTTGGAAAAGTGCACCAAGTCTTTGTGAACTAGCACAAAAGGCTCATTTGTATTGGGGTTGAGAAAGGGGGAGTAGGTATCGATTGCTTTTTCTCGCCAAATTTCTTTTATATAACGGTTGCAAAGATTCACTTTATGATTCAACTCAATTTGGCTTTGGTTAAATTGCATAAAGCGTGACCAAATTGGAGGAACCAAACAATTGTAGCTGAATGGGAATAACTTTTTTAGGCCCTCTAACGAGGGTTTTAAAACTTCCATCTTATTTTGTAATATATTATTGCCACCGATATTCCAAAGTATCTTTGCTTTGTGGATTTCTTGGTAGATTTTTTTCCCATCCTTTGTTTTTAAGAAAAAATCTAACCATTCATCAGCCCTTGTTCCAGAAACGGCGAGATTGATGCTTACACCAATCGGATCAAACTTTTTCATATATTCGTAACTTGCTAAATTTTCTGCATTGCTATCTCCTAAGATTGCTAGCTTGATCTTACCATAATCTTGCGCCAAATCTATTTGTTTATGCATCCTTTGTACATACCTTACGAGTCCTGTGGCGCTTTTTTTGGACTTTCGTTTGTAAAAACCTTTTAAAAAATGATTCCAGGCGGATTGGAATTTACGATTTGCACTCATACAATAACCTCATTCTTTAGGAAGTATCACAAGGGAGGCGAAAAAGTCTCCGTGGTGTGATAGGCTAATTGGGATTTTTTGTTTATTTTTCATTTCAATATGTGGGGGTTTTATTTTGCCCAAATCATCTTTTTCTCTAGCTATATGCAGTTCTTTTGCCGCTAGATTGCCACTCATTTGGCAAAGCAGAAATTTGGCTTGTTCACGTACTAGAAAGGATTCCAAGCTCATTTTCTCTTGTTCTTTGCCTTGGTATGAGCTATAGGGAATACATCGCTGTAAGGAATACTTACTATCAACTTTTGCATGTAGGCAATAGGAATGATTGGCTTCCCTACAGATACCATGGACAAACTTTTTTGCTACTATTAGATCTGCTTGTAGAACACAGTCTTGGTAGTAGATCTGTTTATTTGCTAGGTTTACTTCAAATTGCTTATAGGCAAAAAATATATCACTTTTTTGCCTACTGATAGCTTTATAAGCTGATTCTTTAAGCGCCCAGAGGGACATTGCGGTAAGGTTTGCATCGCTAGAATTCTCAATAAAACGAAATTCCTTATCGGTAAAAACTTTTTTAAAGAATCGTTTGTTACTTACAAGCCTAGAAGATTCATAGATTTGTCTATCGATAATATCATTGCCAAATTTCAACTTGGATACCCACTTTGTACAGTATAAAATCTAGACGTTTGGATTTTCAAGAAAATTTAGAAAAAATCTTGCTTTCCTCTCCCTGCCTTTCTAAGCTTCTGCCAATGTCACAGTCCTTCCAGATGATCCGAGAAAAAATCAAAAACCTCAAAGGTACTCCTGGGTGTTACCTATGGAAAAATAAGGAAAATGAAGTGATCTATGTTGGCAAAGCGATCCGTCTATCTGAACGAGTTCGTAGTTACCTCAACCCTAATTTGCAAGATGTAAAAACCCTCACTCTACAGAGTGAAATCCATGATCTAGATTGGATCGCGACCAACAGTGAGGAAGAGGCTCTCATTCTAGAAGACAATCTGATCAAAAAGCACAACCCAAAATTCAATGTTCGCTTGAAGGATGATAAGAAATACCCTTATATTTGTATATCAGTTGAGGAAAATTACCCTATGGTGTTTTTGACACGTAAAATTAAGGATGACAAAAGGAAGTATTTTGGACCTTTTTCTGATGTACGAGCGACTCGTAGCACTCTAGATCTAATCCATAAAATTTTTCCTATTCGTAAGACCGTACAGAAATTACCACTCTCTACACCACGTCGCCCTTGTTTAAATTTTCATATTAAGCGCTGTTTGGCTCCCTGCCAAGGCAATGTGAGTGAAAAGGAATACCAGGTGATGATCGGACAGGTCATAGACTTTTTAGAAGGGAAAAAAGATAATGTTGAAAAATCATTGGTAGAGCAGATGCAGACCTACGCAGAGAAAATGGAATTTGAAAAAGCAGCACTCATTCGCGATAGCTTAGACTATGTGCGCAAATTGCGCCAAAAGCAAACTATTTTGAACCAAGGCAGTGGCAACGAAGACATCATTGCTTATGCGGCACAAAATGATGAAGGACAAGTTGTTGTATTTGAAATTCGAGATGGCCACTTGGATAACAAAAAAACATTTGCGATAAAAGGTGTGTCCCATTCTAGTGAGACAGAGATACTGAGTTCGTTCTTGGAGCAGTACTACCTACGTGTGCAGATCATTCCGACAAAGATTATTTTACCTTCACATGCAAAAGCCGACAATTCATTCTTACTAGAGTATATGCAGAATAAATTTGGTAAGAAAGCTAAGATCCAATATCCATCAGCGGGAAACAAAAAATCCTTGCTAAAACTTGCGGAAAAAAATGCCGCGATGAATTTGACAGAGAGGATATTGGCAACTAAATTACGCGATAAGAGTGAAGCCTTACAAGAAATTAAAAATATATTGCAATTGCCTAAATCCCCGCAGATCATGGAGTGCTACGATATTAGTCATTTCCAAGGAGCACAACCAGTTGCAAGTGGTGTACAATTTGTGGATGGTAAGCCTTATAAAAAAGGCTACCGACATTATAAAATGGACTCATATGAAGGCATCAATGACCCTGGAATGATGCATGAAGTGATTTCACGCAGGTTGCAACGTTTGCTCAATGACAATGAGGATTTACCAGATCTAATTGTCATCGATGGTGGATTCACCCAGTTGCAGAGAGCTTGTGAAGCCGCTGTTGCTTTAGGAGCTGGGCAGATTCCTATGGTGGGTTTGGCAAAAAAGCGTGAGGAGATCTACTTTCCCGGCGAATCTGTCCCCTATAGTTTTCCTAAGGATTCACCTGCTATGCGGCTGATACGTTCGATGCGTGACGAGGCACACCGCTTTGGAGTGACATTTCATCGTAAACGGCGTAACCAAAACACCTTAAAAAGTGTTTTAGAGGAAATGCCAGAAATTGGTGCTGTACGTAGGAAGGCCCTATTGAAGCATTTTGCAGGTACAACAAAAATCGAAGAAGCTAGTTTAGAAGATTTGCAGCAAGTGCCTGGGATTGGCAAAAAAATTGCCGAAAAAATCTTTAGGCACATGCAAGACAAAACTAGTGAACCAGATACTACATAGCATTTAACAACTTTTGTTAAAAAAAGTTCTCCTCAACCAACTTTCGCCCAAAATTACAAGTATGTTCTACAGTTTCAAAGCCCAGTAAGCCACCTGCATAATAGATGCCTTTTTGTCCTTGCAATTGTTGCAATTGTGAGTAGAAGCCTCCTTTGCCATTGATGTCTAGTAAGGAATCTTGTTTTACATGGGGGAAATAACGTTGCCACTTCTTTTGTATTAGACTTTTGCAGTATTTTCCACCAAGCCTATCTATATCTTGTGCTAATTTTTCTTCGACTTCTGAATCTTCTATGCCATGCTTGCTAACAGTCCAGTTCATGAATAATTCGGAATCACGATCAGGGCAGGGGGCGGCTAGGATCGTTGGGTGTCCCGCTTTCGTACAAGTCGCATTTTCTTTGATTAGACTTACCCGGAGTTTTTCTGTATCTAGACCTTTTGCCTTGAAAAGAGATACATAATAAGGATATGTTTCGACATGCTCGAAGAGATCCTTTTCCATAGGTAGTGATTTTTCATCCAGTACTGAACATATATCATCTCCTGTGGAGGAAACTAAGACGCGGTCAAATATTTCTTCTTGTCCATGACCATTGATATTCAATGCTATCTTAGTATTATTGTATTCGTC
>JBCCIA010000278.1:0-8464 GCA_039028475.1 Spirochaetota bacterium
CTGTGAATATCTTACAAAATATTCTATTACTTATTGCCCTTTTTCACTTGTTATTTTGCGGCCTAGCTGCAAGACCCAAGTTGATCCGTTTGAATATCAACAAAGCAATTCTAGTAGGAACTGCAAATAGCGTGATCCTCAAAACGATTAAGGCAAAAGACAAAACATTGACAATGGCTATCACCGAAAAATGGCGCAATTATCTCCCCAGAGTAGGTTTGTCCTACTATGGTTTGAAAAATATCAATGACAACCAATCTGATAGCCGCTACAACGATATCCGTTTGAACATACAACAGTTGATCTACGATGGCGGAGAGAACGACTTGATGGTGGAAACAGCTAAGTTGGACCGAATCCTAAACTCGAAAGACTTCCAGATCAGCCGCGAAAAACTCGCCTTAGAAATCCGTAAAAACTATATCGCAGCTCTTTCGAATGTAGGAAAACTCTATCTTGTACGTAGGTCTTTGGAGAATACCATGAAAGAGATCAAAGAGTTGCAATTGCAAAAGCAAACCGGTTTCAAAACAGAATACGAACGTTTGCAATCCCTAGCTAAGCTACGTGAAGTAGAATTTCTTTACAGTAAGGTGCGTGGAAAGGCCAATCGTTCGATCATCGATCTGAAACAAATTCTCAACCTGGATATTGGGAGTAAAATTGTCTTTGAAGAAGAAATCTTTCGTGATTACTACATCTATCCACCCTATATAAAGATAAAGCGTATCGCACAAACCACAAGCCTACGCAAAGGCGAGGTACGTAAATCACAAGCGATGATCGAAAACCTAAAAAAGCAAAAAGAGATGGCAGAAGGCTACTGGAAACCAAAAGTATTTGTCGGAGCCTATGTAGGGCAAAATGTCAATGGTCCCCTACCTACCCGCAACCAATCCTATGGCTTGAACCTATCCATCCAGGCGCGTATCGGTAGTACAACAAGCGAAACTTCAGGTAATTTTGGTGTGCAAGAAAGTGGCAATGGTATCGAGCGTATCCCTGGATTTGGCCCACAGTTTGTCGGAAAAGGGGAAAACGCCTACAATAGTAGCAATCTACAGTTCTTCGATGACCTGAGTTATTCGCGGAAAATTTTAGAGGGTAAGATCAAATGGTCAGAAGCCATCCACAACCACAAAACGCTCAAAAACGAACTTATGGCCACGGTGTATAAAAATTACGATACCCTAGTGGAAAAGTGGCACCAATTGCGTATCAACAATTCAAAGGTCTACCTACGCAAGCAGGCCTTTGATCTGGTAAGTGCCAAATACAACGAAGGCTTTGCCAAACGCTCAGAAGTACTGGATGCCGATCTAGAGCTATTGAAAGCCCAAGATGAACTGGCTGATGCATTGAAAGAGTATATGAATGCCAGCAATGATCTACTCTACGCTGCTGGTTTGAAACCAGGGAAAATCCGCTTTTACCAATTTCGCAAGAATAGAGGCAATTCACTAATCGCCAAATTGTATCCAGATTATTGGAAAAAACGTAGCCAATCCTGGCGCGCTAGGGTAAAAAGTCCCCAAAAACCAAGTAAGACAGTAGACAAGCCAAACAAAGGCAATGATTACAAACGCAAAAAAGATAAGGACATGGACTATTTCTTTGATTGAGGAGGCAAGATATGAAATTAATTGTACACTATATTACCACACTTTTAGTATTCTTACTCGTAAATACGTGTAAAACAAGCCCGAAAGACTTCAAGAAATTCTTAGCATTTTTAGAAGTAGATCCTGGTCTTCCCCAAGTAATTGCAGCAATACCGGGAACAGGAGACTTCAATCTACCGCGCAACCAAAAAATTTCTGTTATTTTCAGCAAACCGATGGATATCAATTCCTGTATCCAAAGTTTTAGTGTACAACCATCGGTAACTGGTTTTTTCCAAACCACAGATTATAGCCTAGAATTTATACCAACGCAGGAGTGGGACTATGGATCTTACACGTACGTGATCACCAAATCTTGTGAGGATAAGGATGGCAACGACCTAAAAGACCTGTTCAGTGCAAATTTTTCCATTGGCAATGTCAGCCAAGCCGGACAGTTTCCTGAGGTGAGTTCAATGACCATCGGAGCAGGTACAACAGCAGAGTGCAACGCAGCAACAGCTTCAGGCAAAGATTTTCTCAATGGGCAGATAACTGATGCTTGTATGGGAAACAGCACGACGAACAAAATTACCCTAACCTTCTCCACCGCAATGAATCGTTTGACGACTGCCGCTGCGGTATCGGTAACACCCGATCAAGGATTCAGCTACAACTGGACCTCGGATACCACTTTAGAACTGACCTCCGATGCAGCCCTAGTCAATGAAACGCGCTATACCGTATCCGTTTCCACAGCGGCGATTGACCAGCTGGATGTAAATATGCAGGAACCAGTGGTAGCAACCTTTTACGTTGGTACTCTTAACCTCCTGCCCTCGGTATCCAGTGTTACTGTCTATAACGGAACCCTAACAAATTGTGCAGCGGGAAGCGGAACGCAGACAGACATTGTCACAAACTCCGTAACGGATGCATGTCCGGGCAACCCGACAAACAACCCGATTCAAATCACCTTTGCAACGGCTATGGACACCTCTTTCACCCAAGCAGCTCTCTCTTTTTCTCCGACGATTGACGCGAGCTATGTCTGGAGTTCGGGCAATACGCTACTGACCATTACCCCTGACAATGAGTTGAGCTACGGCACACGTTACACCCTAGACATTTCTACCGCGGCTCGTTCCGCCAATGAAGTGAACCTTACCTCCCCTTTTTCCGCATCTTTTACAACGGGTAGTTCCTCGGCAGTCTCTCTTCTTTCGACGCTGACAGTTCCAGCGGGGACCACTGCCAACTGTACAGCGGGCACAGGAACGGCTACAGATATGATTGCCAACACCATTAGCAACGCCTGCACAGGAAACCCCAGCAACAGTAGCATTGTATTCAATTTCGCCTATGCGATGGATACAACAGCCACCGAAAACGCGATTGGCATCAGCCCTAGCATCCCTGGCTCCTTTGCCTGGAGTTCTGGCAACACAGTTCTAACCTTGACCCCCGATAGCTATTTATCCTATAGCACACGCTATACGATTACCCTCGGAACCACTGCCAAAACTTCGACGAATGTCACAGCTACAGACGCTACAGTCGCTTCTTTTCTTGTGGGAAGCAATACCGAGCCAACCCTAGTCTCCACCATCCAAGTAAACGCTGGTACGATTGCCAATTGCGAGGCAGGCACGGGCGCAAACACAGATATTCTAACAAGCACGGTTACCAATGGCTGTGTGGGTAACCCTACAAACAACCCCATCACGATTACCTTTGCCAATGCGATGAACACTGCGGTTACACAGGCTGCGGTGGGTGTTTCTCCGACAACAAATGCAACCTATGCCTGGAGTGCAGGCAATACGGTACTGACCATTACACCCGACACCTACCTGACTTACGGCAGCCGCTATACTGTCACTGTGGGAACCTCTGCGGAAACAGCCGACGGCGTTACCACCTCCAATCCGACAGAAGCTTCCTTCGTCGTGGGAGCTACAACTGAGCCGACCCTAGTTTCTACCATCGAAGTAGCTAGCGGTACTATAGCTAATTGCGCCGCAGGAACTGGAACCAATACAGATATCATTGCCAATACGGTGACCACTGGCTGTGTGGGCAATGCAGGCAACAACCCCATCGTCATCACCTTTCCCTATGCGATGAGTACCGCTGTGACACAAGCGGCTATCAGTATTTCTCCTACTATCAATGCGACTTATGCCTGGAGTACAGGAAATACAGTTCTGACCATTACCCCCGATAGCTACCTAAGCTACGGAACACGTTACACGGTGACAGTAGGCACTTCCGCCAAAACCGCAACGGAAATCACTACAACCAACCCCACCGTGGCTTCTTTTGTAGCTGGGGGAACGGCTGCTGCAAATTTAGTTTCTACCATTACTACCTATACTGGAACCCTTGCCGCTTGCAATGGAGGTACGGGGGCACTTACAGATATCATTGCCAATACGGTGACAACCGCTTGTAGGGGAAACGCGGCGAACAACTCGCTAGTTTTCACCTTTAGCACAGCGATGGATACCACACCCAGCCAAGCAGCTATTAGTATTTCACCCAGCATCGATGGTAGCTTTGCCTGGACTTCCGGCAATACTGTTCTGACTCTTACATCCGATACTACTTTGACTTATGGGCAGAGATACACAGTATCCTTCGCAACTAGCGCTAGATCGGCACAAGAAATCTCTCAAGGAACTGCCTTGAGTTATTCCTTTGTGGTAGGAGCGACAACAACAATACCTGAAATACAAGCAGTTGGCTTGGTTTCACAAACAAACTGCACTGCTGCCACCCCTACAGGTAGCAATACAGGTGCAGATTGGAATGCAGGAGAACCCTGTTTTTGGGATAAATCTCTAGCCATGCTAACTCCTAGTTCGTATCAGTTTAGAGGTGGTGATACGGGGGGTGGCTCAGCTGGCTCTGCAACGGATTGTGCCGATGTCAACACAGATAATATACGTTTAATCTTCAGTGAGTTTATGAATATAGGAACCACTACGGCAGCGATTTCCTTAAGCAAGCTCTCTCCCCCCTTTGCCACCTTACAATTAGCAAGTTACGCATGGTCAGAATGTGATACCACCTTCCCCTTTGGTTGCAAAGTCGTAGATCTGGTTTACGCAGAACAAGAGGCTTCGTGCAATGGAACCACGTTTGGAGATGCCAGTACAGGTGGTGACTTCAATCTCCTACGTTCTGACAATACAACTGCTGGCTCTCCCATTTACCAAATCAGCGTCGATACTACAGCACAAGACGTGAACGGTGCAAAATTTAGTTCTACATTTAACTTTTATATGGTGGGCAATTGAATGAAAGCAATCGCAAAACTATCCTTACTTATTTGTTGTATCCTACTCTGCCAGTGTTCCTCGGAAGAATTGGTACGCGGAGCGCGGAAAAAGCGGCAGCCGGTAGGACAAATCGCTATGGGGCACATAGAAAACCGTGAGGCTTGGATGACAGGCTTTGCAACCAGCAATTTTCGTGACATGTTGAAATTTGAATTTATGCACTCCGGCTATGACATCATGGATATGGAGTTAGTGGATGCGGAGAACCAGCCCAAAAAGCCGCGTGAGAATCCACCTCCTCCTCCACCCCCTGACAAAAAACCAGAGACATCTCTTTTTGAGGAAGAAAGCCCCGAATACAACATCGAAGACGATGAAATCGGTAGAACCAAGAGCCATACAGAAAAACTTTTACCCAAGGAAAAAAAAGCTATTGTCCGAAAAAATAACGCACCTGCCGGAGAAGAACAGGGCAAACAAGCGCAGCGCTACTTTGATATAGGCGGAGAAAACTTACAGGCCTTGCAGAAGAGGCAGTACCAACGGCAAATCAGCCCAGGTGAAATCAAAGCCTTAGCCAAAAAGCATACATTTAAGTACTACATCCAAGGCTCGTTTTCTATCCAAGAAAACAACGAATTCATCGATAGCAAAAAAAGCAGCTTCGTCTTTTTGCATGTATTTGGCAGAAAAGGAGATGTGGTTGGCATGATTAGCTTTGCCATTGAAAACAATTCCTTGTACGAAGCAGACGAAATGAAACAAGCCTGTCAGGAAATTGTGAAAAAGTTTACCAACAAACTGAATCGGTAGAAAGTTATGAAATATATAAAAAACCTAAGTAAGTTTCTTGTTTTACTCTTAGTTCTTTGCCAATGTGGGGAAAATGAAGCTCTGAAAAAGCGCTACAAGCAGGCGATTCTCTTATTCCGTAACAGGAAAAACGATCTAGCGCTAAAAAGCTTCCGCAAAATCAACAAGACCCAGCCAGGTTACAAACAAACCAATCTATTCTTAGGAAAAATATACTACTATAAGCAAGAGTATACAAAAGCTCTCGATGCTTTTAGGATTTATTCCAAATACCACCCAGATAGTTCGTTAGGTCTCCTTTGGGTTATCAAAGCTGAGTACCTATTGCGGGAAATGAAACCAGAAGATCTGCTTGCTTTAATAGATTCCTACCTATCGCAAGAAAATAAGAATCCTGAAATGCTGTTTATGTACGCTAAAACTCTACAACGTGCAAATAAAAGTGGACAAGCGATTGCTTACTACAAACAAGTTTTGCATACAATACTATTCATGCAAAAAAGTTCTCAAGAGCTTGCCAAAATATATGGTGATGCTGATTTCCCGCAAACAGCACAGACCTATCGTAACTTTTCCCAAATGGTAGACAAACAAATAAAACTTCTCGCAGCTACAAACAATGGTAATGAAGTAGGACAAAAATGAAAGAAAAGTTAGAGAAAGCCAAACAATTTATCAAAGACAAGCCTTTTGTCAAAAAAGCACTTATCACTGCTCTTGTTTATTTGGGAATCAAAATTATCTATTCCAACTTTGCTTGGGATTCCCTACGAGCCAAAGTACCGGCCATCAATCGTATGTTCTACTCCTCCTCCCTTTCTGTGAAATACTGGTTCAACCGTGGACGTAACCCAAATAGTACTGCGGAAGAGGAGGAACTCCTACCTAAAGATGGTATACTCCAAGTCAAAAGTTTGAAAGTAGTCGAAAAAAGTATTGCTTCTTCCATCAACTCTTCAGGTGTAATCGAACCATATGACAAGGTAGAAATTTATTCAAAAGTCAGTGGACGGATCAACAACATCTATGTAATCGAGGGAGAAAAAGTTGCTCAAAACAAAGTACTTGTACAAATAGAGACATCAGCACAAGAAATCGAATTGATGAAACAAAAAGCGGCTTTAGCTTCCTCTGTTGCTAAGCATAATTTAGCATTGGAAAAATACAATTTGGCAAAAAAGAAAGTAGAGGTACGCCTCAATGAAGCGGATAAAAAAATCGCCACCTATGAAAAAGCCAAAGCAGAGCTAAAGCGGATCAACGACCACTACAGTAGTAAGAAAAAGCTCCTCAAAGCTGGGGCAATTCCCTTAGAAGAATTTAAAAATATTGAGTTAGAAGTAAAATCAAAAGAGTCTGCTTACAAAATTGCTAAACGCGATTTTAATATTTCTATGGTCGGCATTCGCAATGAAGATATTAGCAAATCCGGCAATACTGTTCCCTTGAATAAGGCGGCGAAAATAGAAATTCTCAAAGATATCAATACCAAAATAGAGAAATCGGAAGTCAATGTTGCTGCAAAGGATGTAGAACAGCATAGAGCCAATGTAAAGACAACTAACATGCTTATCCAAGAAGCTACCCTCCGCTCACCTATCAATGGTATCGTTTCCAAAAAGCACAAAAGTCGGGGCGTTCTTATAAACTCCGGCGGTATGGATAGCCAAACCATTCTTACTCTGGTACAAATCGATAAGGTCTATGCAGCTTTTCATATCAATGAATTTGATACTTCGCTTATCAAGGAAGATATGCCAGTTACCGTTAAATCTGACATCTATCCTGATGTAGAATTTGAGGGTAGGGTAAAAGTCATTAGCCCAGAAGTTGACCAAAAGACCCACACCGCAAAAGTGAAAGTGATACTGAAAAACAAAGGGCTACGTCTCAAACCAGGAATGTTCATCCGTGCAACTGTCAACAGGGAAAAAGAGAAAAAAGGGATTCTTCTACCTGCAAAAGTCATACGTACAGTTGAAAATAACATGGCAGAGGTTTATGCCCTCAAACCAGGCAAAAAGCCAGGTATGTATGGTGTATTCCAAATTCGTGTTACACTCGGTAAAAAACACAATGAGGAAATTGAAATCACAAGTGGTTTAGAGGCAGGACAAATTATCGCAACAAACCACCTATCCCGCTTAAAAGATGGGATGAAAGTCAAACTGGAACTGAAAAAATGAAAGTACCCCAATCTCTAACAAAAATACTTGTAAAAAAAATTGGCGCTAGTACAGCACTACTCACCTTTCTTTTCACTCTATTGTATCCAACAGCAAAAGTTTTTTCTAACCCGCTGATTCCCGATGCTCTTACTCCAGATCCATTCCAGGAAGATCGTTTAAACGAAACCATCCACCAATCGAAAACAGCAGGTAACCTTAGCATTTGGGATTCACAGGTATACGGGGAAAAAGCTGCTATGATGACAGAGTGGGAAAGGCGTTTGGATGAACAGATTACCCAGCAGATCGAAAACGATTTCCACAAAGATGCTTATGTCGACAACCCTGGCTACAAAGATTACCTGCGCAAACAATTGGAGATTGCCAAACAAAAAGAAGTCGAAAACTGGGAATCGGAAGCTAGTATGCTGATTCTCACCAATCGCAACAAATACATGAATTATATGACTGGCAAACTCTTGTCAGAAGAAAAAGAAGACACCAAAAAAGCACAGCAGCAAGCAGAAGAATACACAAAGCCCAACAGCAAGCAATGGTGACGATTCTCCATCATCCGTGTCGCCTCCACTGCCCACCA
>JBCCIA010000279.1:0-8445 GCA_039028475.1 Spirochaetota bacterium
AGAATCAGAAGTTACATTTATACTGTCAAAAAGAATGGACTAAACCCACTTGAACAAATTCAAAATGCTTTTACAAACAAACCGTTTATTCCGAATTTCACTGAGTAGTAACAATATATCATTACAGGGGAGAATTCTCAAATTCAAATTCGGGATTTTCATGGAAATTTGAAAAGAAGGATATGGGTATCAGGATATGTCAATAACTTAGCAATATCGCCAAATGGCCAGTACATTTTAGCTGCTCATTATGACTCTCTTAGTTTATGGAATTTTCATACAGGGCAAAAGATAAGAACATATACCAAAACTACGAACATGAGTAGGTCAGTAGGATTTTCACAAGATGGAACAAAAGTATATTTAGCAGGAACCTACCATGATAAATTTTGGAATTTAGATGGAACATATCAATATTCCTTTTCCCATTATCCCTTTCTTCCTGGAGATTATTCCCCTGATGGAAAATATGCGGTTATGGCAGTTAACAATTATCGCAACATCGCTCTTTGGGATCGTTCAGGTCTTTTGTTTCAGTTTCCTATACAGAGTTCCCTACAAGCAATACGCTTTACTCCTGACAGCAAACATTTTATCTATGCAGATGGTAAGAAATTATATCTCAGAAGAGTCAAGCCACCATTTGTAAAAAATGAAAGAATAGCAAATTCTAATAGTCCTTCAGATCAGTTACTAACAAGCGAAGATGCTATACCCAGAAAAATCACTTCTCAAATAGAAAATGAAGTACATTCTACTGGATCTTTTTTATTTGTAAATGAACCACAAGGATTATTAGTTCGTAACCAGCCTTCACAAAATGCTATGAAACTTGACGTGTTAAAGGAATATGAATTGGTTAAAGTGATAGAATCGTCCCCGACTGTGGAAACACTTTCTGGGTTCTCATCTCATTGGTATAAGGTAAAACATGGCAAAAAGCTGGACAAAGTAGGATGGGTATTTGGTGGGTTTTTAGAAAAGTGAATCTGGACAAAGAGAGACTATTTTTTGGGCTTCATTGAAAAGGCTGGTAGACATTTCTGGGATAATTTGACAAGCGTAGCTTGGGATTTTCTAATTCTTTTAAGGCATTGGAAGCAATCCATTGGTCAGATTTAGAATCCTTCTGCAAAATCTGCTTGCTACACAAAATGGCTTTTTCTCGCAAATCAGGGTTGCGTTTCCCGATGCTTCGCAACGCCCAGTTTACAGCCTTTTTTACATACAACCTTTCATCCATACAGGCTTGTTTGATCAAAGGAAAGAACTTTTGGAAAACTTTATTGGCAGCATGTTTATCAGCCATACAATAGCTAGCGATTGTAGCAAAGGCAGACCTTTTCTCAAATTCAGCTTCTCTTTCACACCAGGTAAAGATTTTCGCAATCGCAAATTCGCTCTTTGCAAATAAGCCCATACAAAAGGAATCACAAATTTCCCAGTTCTCAAAAGTTACCACCCATTTTTCCATTAAGTCCTCTGAAAGTTCTGCTAAAGGAAAAATTTTACTACAGAGCAAGCGAGCTTCGTAAATACCAGAATCAAACAATTGTTCGGCTAATTTGGCATCTTTAGGAATCGTTTTTGCTAATAGTTTTAAGTCTTGGTGGTATATGCCCAGGGCATTGTGAGAAATAACACCGAATTTTTTCTCTTTATAACTAACCTTTTCAGGATCAGCTAATTTGTGCAATTCAGATAAAATTTGTTTGACTTGCATCATTTTACTAAGTAAGAAATTCTTCTACTTTTCTTTATTCGCTTCATACAAACCAGTGAGTTTACTTTCTGAAATAATATTTGGCTTTATTTTTTCTAGTAGTTCTTGCTTGCTTAGGTTTGGTTCTAATTTCTCATCAGACTTGAGAGCGTATAGATAGAAGTTATAGTGGTGCACACCGCTACCCTCTGGTGGACAAGGCCCTTGGTAACCTAGGTCGCCTTTGCTATTAGAACTTTGTGTGAAAGACTGCCCTTCTACAGACTCAGCTTTTTCGATATTTTCCGCGAGGCTTGTTACTGCCGCTGGGATATTATAGACTAACCAATGGTCCCAAACTTTGCCAGCGACCGGCTTTGCATCTGGGTCATCCACAACCAATGCAAATGATTTGGTTCCTTCTGGAGTGTTAGACCAAGCAAGTGGCAGAGAAATGTCGTCCCCTTCGCAGGTGTATTTTGCAGGAATGTTTTGTCCATCGGTAAAAGCGGTACTAGCAAGGCTCAGTTCTACCTTTGGCTTTTCCTCTGCCGGCTTGCAATAAGAAATTTGTAAGATCAAAAGCAAAAATAAGAATTGTCTCATACTCCCACAGTCTTGTCGGAAGGTCTATAAATCTACCATTTTATTTTTCTACTACAATCTACTGGTGTGGGAAGGTTTACAATTTTCTAGATTTTTTTTGAATCAATAGAAAAATTCATCCGATACTTTTTCTTCTCTATACTATCGGCCAAAGAGGTAAGAAATATGTTACGAGAATTATTCATTAAATTTCAAAATGCAGCTGTGATTGGTTTAGGTTTGAGCTTTGGTTTATTTGTAGGCTATTTGTTTGCTGTTTCTGTGGGAACTCTCAATACATTTTCTTCTGGTAGTACGGTCAGTTCCTCCCAAATCAATAGCAATTTTACCACACTCAAAACAGCGATTGAGCAAAATATGGTTCCTACCGGTACCGTTCTGTCTTACGCTGGTTCAAGTGCACCAATTGGTTTTTTACTTTGCGATGGTAGTGCTGTATCTCGTACCACCTATGCTGATTTATTTGCAGTGCTTGGAACTACCTGGAGAGCAGGCGATGGAACTACAACTTTTAATATACCCGATGGGCGAGCAGCGAGCCCTACGGGAGCTGGGACATCTACAGGATATACACAAAATGAGACATTGAGTTTAGGTTTCAAAGTGAACGATCAATTTCAGGGGCATAGACATGACATGCCTTATAATGTTGGCTTGAGTTCAAATTTCTTTTCAAATTCAGGTGTACCTCCCGTATGGCAGTATTTTCAAGCTGCTGGTGGGTATACAAAAACAGTTACAGATCCACTTACAGATGGTACAAATGGAACTCCACGCACAGGAAATGTTACAAAGGGTAAGCAATTTGTGATAAATTTTATTATAAAGTATTAAACTTGTTAGAAGAATTTACCTACTTTCTAAAATTGCAATCAACTTCATTGCTGGTATATTACAAACAAGTGCTTTTTTAAGTTTTTCCTTGACCTCCAAACGTACCCTGCTAAGTTATGGCCAACGAATTAATATCTTATAAAGCTAAAAGAGCCTTTGATGTGAAAAAGCTCTCCGCCCGGTTACAGTCTACCAAACATCCCCGGACGGAGAAACCCCACTCAAGGTGGTAAAGAAAATTCTGTGTACCCTCCGTGCACGGTCAAGTCTTTTCCACCTTGGGTAAACTATAACTACAACAATTAGGAGTACCCTATGGAACAACCAACCGATTACAAAGGTTTACTGGATCGCTTAGAAATCGTCCTCGACCGCATGAGCAAACACAGAGCCTATTCCTGGAAACGCCGCAAACTCTACCACAAGCTTGGCAGAAAGCAAATCAAGCTGTTACGGCAGCAGCTAGAACCTCTCGACGGCTAGCACAAAACGCAGATACCTATAGCTTGGCAACAGGCTATAGGCGTGCTATGCCCAAACGATACATTTTTCCAAAAATACACGAAAAATAACTACTCAAAAAAATAGTTATATCTATTTATACTACATTCACAGGATACCAACATGAAACGCATTTTTTTAACCTATACCAAAAAAAATACCAATACAGGCGAAGTCTACAGCGGCAGAGCCAGCGGAACAAATACCGCAAGGAACATTTTATTGAAACGTGATAGCTCACACCACAAAAACAAAGATAACTTCGGAAACGCCAAAATCGACAAAGTAGCAACAGATGGAAATGCTATCCGTGGACGTGAGCAACTATTGATTGAAAAATACGGTGGTGCAAAGTCGAACGGCGGTTCTTCGGGAAATCAAAATAACGGAATTTCATATAGAAATAAACAAAAAAAGATATACATCCAAGCTGCCATAAAGCTATTTGGAACAATCGTCTTAGTCATACTTGTCTATATTTTTGCGAGTTTATAACATGAAAAAAAGAATCTATATAAAGCCCGGAGCCATCTTCGAGATTTCTCTAGAAAACTCATACTATACCTATGCACGAGCCTTAAAAGACAATGCGTATGCCTTCTATGCTGTAAGATACAAACAACCAGAAAAAAATCTAACTACCATAGTTTCCTCTCCCATTCTGTTCGTAACACTCGTATACAAAGACTCTGTAAAAGAGCATTGGCAAAAGATAGGGTTTCTTCGCTTAGAACCAACACTGCTGGAACTACCTCCCATGTTTTCTCAAGATGCTTTACAACCAAATCGTTTTGAAATTCACTACGACGATGGTACTATCAAAAAAGCCAACAAGGTAGAAGTTATTGGGTTGGAACGGTTTGCAGCCTGGGAAGCCTGGGCGATTGCAGAGCGCTTGAACGATCACTTTGCTGGAAGAAAAAACCAAGAAGTCGAAGAAATGCGTAACCCAGATTTATATCTGAAAAATGCCAAAACCTATCCAGAAAGAGTGAAAAAGCTCATAGAAGAGGCCAATACATAAATCTCTATTTCCCATTCAAATCGTACTGCCAACCCGAATCATCGTCTGAGGGATTTCTAAAGGTAACCTTTAGGATTCCTTGCTTTGTTGTTGTTTGGTATTTTAAAAAGAGATGATCCAGGTATTGTATCTCGCTATGATTTTTCGTATTGAGCACTAGGTATTTCTTTTCAAAGAGTCCTGGGGGAATTACAAGTTGGCTGTTCAATAAATGATCTTTGGGAAGAAACAAGTTTTTCTCTTGGCTTTGTTTGAAAGATTCTACATTCATAGAAGATTCTAAACCAAGAGATGAAAATCTACTCCACGATTTTACTCTTTCGTCTTCGGAAGCTAATTCGATGGTATCTGCCAATAGTTTTAGGGAAGCTAAAAGGGTAAATTCGTTGTATGCATCAATCTTAATTTTTCTTTGAATCGCATGGTTCCAGGCGAGAAGTTCTTTTCCCGAAAGAATTTTTACATTTTTATTGATCCTTGTATCTAAAAAATCGATCGAAACTTTCTCCAATTTGATCCAGGCCTGCGACTTATTTTCTAAGGTAAATTCGATGACCCCGAAGTAGGTGCTGGATAGCTCTGTGATTTCGTGGCTGCTGACTACTAAGCCAAAATCAGAGGATTTCGACTGGATCGCATCACCTTTGCCATTGACGGGAATGGCAAAATGCTGGGAGTGGATCGTTGCACAGTTGGAAAAAACAATAAGGAAGAAAAATCCGAAAATAACGTCTTTGGTGGTCATACAGATATGTATCAATCTCTTAAAATTGTAGTCAAGTTTTTTGCAGCAAACATTCCAGAGACAGAAATTACTTTTTCATTATAGGGAATTTTTTTACCATAGCGTTGGCGTAGAATTTTTTTGACAAAGGGGTGCGATAGATCAAAATCTTTTAAGGTTTCCAATTTCCCTAATTTGATACCAGCACCCCTATGATATGCTTTCCAAATCAGTTCTGTGCAATAGATACGCTTATCACTCCAACCAAAATAGTAGTCATAGTTTTTGCCTAGAAAAGATTTCCCGCTAGCTTTGATACGTTTGAGAACCGCAGGAGTTAAAAGTTTTTCTGAATTCAGCAAACGTTTGACTACGAAATGACGCTTGACGCCACGTCTGATAAAAGAACGTAAAGGAGTAATACTTACAGGCTGTAAGGCTTCTAATACATGAAATTTACCTTTTCGCTTGATAATCATACCTGCATGGGTATATTTAGATTTCGTCGCTAATTTAAGAGCTTTGGCTTGCCTGGAACGGGTTTCTTGGAAGATAATATCACCTTCTCTAATAGACGAAAAATCCACACTGAAAATGGAGGAAACTGGTAGAAAACCAATACAGAAAAGCAGAACAAATAGAAAATTCTTTTGCAAAATAATGGTACCTCCTATTCATAGATACCTATTGTGAGAATATTTTAAAAATATTTTCTGCAAACAAAATAATTTATGAATAAAGATTTGAAAAGGTATTGTATAATTACTATAAAAGAAGACTTAACTGATGATGAAAAAGATTTTTTCGATAAGCAATTAGAAGATATAGAGTTACATCCAAATGATGGGGTTTGCTGGGAAGAGATTATTGAGGAAACCGAAGAAATTCTTGGAAATAAAATTCACTACAAGTAAGGGTATAACAAACTCAATCCGACAGATAACTAACATCTGCATTTGGCCAGACTTCGAGGATTTCCTCTGCCTGTTGTTTGGCATTGAAGTTCTCCCACAGGATTCCATTTATATCTGTTTCACTGGAAAAGTCTTTTGCCTCCGAGTCTTCCCAACCCAGATGTCTTACGGTACCCGGTGGGGATTTGCTATCATTGCGAATGGATAAATTCACTGTCGCGGTTCGCCATAAGGCATATTCATTTTCGATAACCAGCACCGGTTTTTCACCCATACGTTTTGTGTAGTCAGTAATGCTCTTTTCTAAATCTCGGATGGAAATAGCGATATGCAAACGTTTCATAAAAAATTCCTCTGTAGCATGTTTTTTTTGTGAAGATATTTTTAAAACTTCTAAAAAAGAAATCGATAAAAATTTAAAAAATATTCCATCTATAGTCTCCAATTTGGGGGAGTTATAAATGATAACTGCAAAATTTACTAAACTTAAGTTTCTTTTTACTTTATCGTATTGTCTTATTTATATAAATTCCTGTGCTTCGGTGGTTATGAAAACGTCTGGAAGCATAGTCGGTTCTGTGATCGATATATATGGAAAATATTACAGGGAATGTACTTTTTCTGACATTATCACTATTTACTTTTCCAAGGATGGTCATAAAAAATTAACAGCTAGAGATAATACAGAAAAGTCTATAGCGGCAGTTGGCCCTCCTATAGACGTAATCGGAATCGCCCCATATATTGTATATATGGACCCTACAATAACGGGAGCTGCCAAGGCACTAGTTTACCTTATTGGAATAAGAAATTTTGTGGGAACTGGTGGAAATTATTACAGTTTCGAACAACCTTTTTATTATTGGAAGTATTATGAACCAGAAAGTGGTGAATGGTTCCAATCTGACAAAGAGCAAAAGTATTGTAGTAATGAAAAAGATTTCTTTGTAATTGCTACTGAACAAAAAAGCAATATTTCACAGAAAGAATTAACACCAGAGATATGCGAAAAATTCGTCGAAGAAAATTTTGCATCTATTATTGCTAAGTATCCGGAACAACTGGTACATCCTATTCGTGAAAAACAAGTATTCCAATGTTGGCATTATCCAGGGAATTATTTAAGATTAGGTATTTTATTACATGTTCCTAATCCCTAAATTATAGATAAAAGCAATAAGAGACGATAGACAGAAACTACCTTACATTTACACATAGTGTCATAAATCTCGGAAAAATCCGTAGTGATACGTTAGGATGCTCCGATAAACTTTTTTTCAACAGTGCCGGCTCTTCTCTTATGCCTAAGAGTGTATTGGAAAAAATGACAGTTTTTTTAAAAGAAGAAGAACTGATGGGTGGATATAAAGTTGCTCAAACAAGAGCAGCAGAAATTGCAGGGTTCTATACAGAAACTGCCAAACTCTTACATACAAAACCACATCGCTTTTTTATCTTTGCAAAAACGTTTCGGTATCCAAATCCTATGTGCCAAAAACCTACCCAACGGTGACATAGATTTAAACCATTTTGAAACCTTAGTACGACAACAGCAAACTCGCCTAGTCGCTATCACCCACATTCCCACAAATTCAGGCCTCATCCAACCTGTAGAAGCAATTGGACAAATTTGCAAAAAATACGATACTCTCTATTTGTTAGACGCTTGTCAGTCGGTGGGGCAAATAGTGGTCGATGTAGAGAAAATCGGTTGTGACTTTTTAAGTGCTACTGGTCGCAAATTTCTTAGAGGTCCAAGGGGAACAGGTTTTTTGTATGTGTCCGATAGGGTATTAGAAGAAAGGCTTTGTCCTTTGTTTGTAGATATGAAGGGAGCTGATTGGATCACTGCAAGTACCTATCGGATGCAAATGGATGCGACACGTTTCGAAACTTGGGAGAATTCTTACTCTTCTCTCATTGGTCTAAAAGAAGCGATTTCCTATGCTAACCACATTATTTCAATACTTTAGAAGAAGTAGAGCAAGTTTTAGCAATTGTCGACTCTTTGTAAAAAATGTAATTTTAAATAGAGCTTACATCTACCTTCTTAATCTTTATAGCACCTCTTACTGGTGAAAGCCAAAAGCTTTTTGTTACTTTTCCCTTTTGTATGTTGACTTTGTATTGCTTGTCCTCC
>JBCCIA010000280.1:0-8402 GCA_039028475.1 Spirochaetota bacterium
CAGATAATTGAAATGATAAAAAGACCAATAGGAAGAACATTCTATACTTCTTTGTATTTTTCTTAACCAAACGACTACCTATTTTCGCTAAAGTAATGAACTATAAAATAGAATATATTTAATGCAAGTTCTTTTTATTGTAACAATCACTATTATTCTGTATAAAAACCTGTGGTTTTATTTTTAGCTAGTTGCTAATAAAATTGAACCATTGTATTACCATGAAAGAAATACCTGCTACCTACTAAAGGGGCACCTATCACATAGTTTTTGCAAAAAAAGCCAAAGGGCTTAGGGGAAATCTGCAAAATATTCTTGTAATTCTTGTGTGGAAAAGTAGCAACAAGGGCAAGTATTGCAAAAGGAAACATGTGATGAAGAAGAAATTGGTCTATTGTATTATTTTACTACTACTGTACTGCGAGAAAGAAGCTGCAAAAAATCAGTTCTTATTTGTACCCTTAGCCATAGTGGGCACACAGGAGTTGTTACAAGATAAAGTATTGTTTTCTTTACAAGAGGGGGTTTACTACGGCCCCCAAAGCCTCCAATTGCATACAGGAGAAGGCAAACAAAACATCTATTACAAAATTAGCAAACAAACAGCTGACTCCCAAATAGATAGAGAAAGTCCCTATACATTGTACAAGGGCTCCATTCCTTTGGAGTTTGCTGCGAATTCTATCTATACCGTTTATGCCTATGTAGGAGCAAGAACACAAAATATACAGACCAAAAGCTATGTGATTCGAGATACTGTGTCTTCTCCAGTTGTTTCCCCTAGTTTGCAACAGCAGTTTCTGAATACTCCTATAAGCATTTCCTGCACAACGCGGAACGCGCACATCCGTTACGCTTTTGCAGAGGAAAAACTGTCTAGTACGGAAGGAAAGTTGTACCAAGGCGAAGAAATTGTATTGACCCAAGACACTAAGATTCGTGCTTTGGCCTATATTCCAGGGCATCCATCACAGGTTTCTCCTATTGTGGAGAGGCAATATACGGTAATGCGAGATGTACCTAAACCCAGGTTGCTACCGCTTCCAGGGGTTTACAAACAACCGCTTGTTTTACAATTTGTCCCAGAAAACCCTGGGAGACAGATCAGGTATACGACGGATGGAACAGACCCGACGAATATGCATGGAGTTTTACTGGATAAGCAAAACGACGATTGGTCATTGCTTGTAACAGAAACAACAACGATTAAAGCTGTTCTTATTTATAGAGATAAAATTTCAGAAATACTAGAGGCAAGTTATAGCATAGAAAGACCTGAACCACCTAATTTTTCGCATAAGGCGGGAGTGTATGATACGCCATTCCTTTTACAGCTTCTGCAAGAGGAAACAGAGGAAATATGGTATACTACTAATGGCAGTTTACCAGGAAAGGGCAAAGGGCAGCTCTATACTGTACCAATAGAAATAAGAGACAACCGTCAGGTACAAGCGATTCGTTGTTACCGTGAGTATTCCCATTGCTCTTCTATTGTAACACAAAGTTATACGATACAATCACAAATACCCCCACCTGTTCTATCGCCTCCTCCAGGAGATTATACGGAATTCCCTGAGATTGTCTTCAAGGAGGAGGCAGAAAGCGGAGAAGTGTATTACAGTCTCGATGGTAGTGACCCCAAACAAGGAACGTTGTACCAGAGGGAGGCAATTCCTATTTCTCAGAATACAACGGTGCGTGCGGTTCGCATCAATTCGTTAGGCGAGGTCTCTGAGGAATTGAACGCCACTTATAAGATCCATTCCTTTCACTCGACTAATTTGGCTGAACTCTATGGTCTGGCAAATATCATGTATAGCCAAAGAGCGGGAGGTGGTCTGCAAAAAGAAGTATTGCGTGCGCAGAAGCTCGTTCTAGATGCTCCGCAACTCATTCGTGATACTACTCGCAGACAGAAATTTATGCAACAAGACCCTGTAGTGGCTGCGAGTGAGCTTTGTACAACAATTGTTCGTTATTTGTATTTGTACAGTTACCAGAAAATATATCCTGAACATATCAGAGCCTTACCTACCTTTGCAGAATTTTACATCTACGGAGTTGATAAAGGCTATATTATCACAGATTCAGGGGGAGTTACCTACAATTGGGTTGCAAATGGAGCGGCTCTATTGACAGATTTTATGCAACTAGACTTTGTGGGAGAATGGGAGCGTAGGAGAGGGGCTAGTGGTTATCAGACAGACGCTCTCTTACTCGAATACGCTCAAATGCGTCAGCCAAGTATCTTTTTTTTACGTGATGGTGCTACGTCTGTTGGAGGGACACATACATTTCTGGCCTTGTATGAAAAGGGAGTTGGCTATCGCATGTTAGACACATTCCACCATGCCTGGACAGGAAAAGACTTCTTTGAAGATGCCCATTCTAACAGTCCCTATCGCGTACGTTTTGGATCAGAGGGAACACGTTGGTTGCATCTTATCTATGCTTATGCCAAGTATTAGAAAAATATTTGTTCTTTGCAAACGCTTGACAGAGTACATTGCAATGTATGAAATGCCATCATGTTTGGCAAAAGCTCTAAAGTTGTGATAGGTTTTACCTTATTCTTTGTTATAAATTGTGGTCCCATAGCAATGATTGGTAGTACTAAGGAGAAGCGCATACTCGATCGGGAGTTTCTTGAATTGAAAAATATCCCCTCTTATCCCAAAGGGAAAGCAAAGGCCAACTTTCTTTTGAATAATAGTGGTAACATTGATACCTACCGGGAGTCCGGTTTGGTTGTGAGTTTTCGTATTGAAAAAAAGCATTACAAACGCCAAATTGACAGTTGTGACAAAGTGACTCTTGGCAATAGCTTGTTAGAAGACCCTAAAACGGAGTTGGCTGCTGCAAGATGTGATGACCATCTTTACAAAATGGTTTTGCATACCAATGTATTAAAACTACTCAAAGATACTGAGCAGATCCACGATTGGCAACTGCCGAAAGAAGAGGCTGAAACATGGTCGATACAGGGCTGGCGGGACTTTCAGCAGTTTGGCAATCTTTCCAGGCAATAATAGAAAAATACTTGAGGCATGTTTCCTGTTGTTGCCTAATGTTCTTATGGATGAAAGACCTGCAAAGCATAATAAAAAAGAACCTATTGTTGAAAATAAACGTTCTTTAGCGTATCCTACACGTACCTTAGACCCTCCGATTACTCTTGTCGATAGAGCACGAGAGATTGAAACTGCCCAAGAATCGATTCGTTCGCATGTGGATTCAAAGTTAGACTTGATTCTTAAACAAATCCGGGCTTTGCAGGAAGAGGCAAAAGACATTATCAGTGCTGCCCAACGGGATGTAGAACTGCACAAAGTGAAATGCAATTTTGAGAAGCAAGTCGGACAGAGTATTTATCTCTATGAAAAGGATGATGGTGAGAAATATTTTTCTTTGATTTCTCCAGAAGAATGGAACCCTCCTCCGCATACATTTCTCGCTACGTATACTATGAGGGGGGACAGAAGTTTTTCTGAAGTTACTAACCCAGATGACAGTTCAGATACTTGAGAAAGGTGTGTAGGCGAATATTTTTGTTTACAGGCTTTTTTGTCTTCTCAGACTACAAAAAAGAGGAGACCCTTCTATGAAAAAAATTGTTTTTATCACAATCCAGCTAATCCTATTTTTAGGGCTGAATTCTTGTAAAACTCTACAACCGTATCTATCCCAGTATGCTCCTGATATTCTGTTTAAGTTTGCCAAACTTAAGGCAATCGATATGGGAGGAGTAGACCTTGATTTTACGTTTTCTGCGAAAAATAAAGTTCCGATCCCGATCAATTTCTCTAGTATTGCCTCGCAGATCTATGTCGATGGGAAAAAGTTATTCAATTCTAATATTCCAAAGGGCATACAATTAAAAGCAAATGGAACCAGTGACTTTACCTTTTCTCCACATATAGACTTTAAAGATATTAGCAGAGATCTGTTAGAGGTGTTTCGCAAGGATACGATCAATGTGAAAGTCGATGGACTTGCTAAATTTGCAATGGGACAGTTCGGCGATGCGGATGTTCCGATTGACGCTTCTAAAGTAGTTCCCGTGCCCAAATTGCCTGAAATCAAATTTGGCTCCTTTAAGCAAAAGCGCACTAGCACCAGTCTCTTTAACCCAGAAGCTATTTTTGACCTAAACTTTACTATCGCTAACCCCAATGCTTTTGGTGTTGACCTCAATTTTATCGATTATTCCTTTGCTGCTGAGAATTTGAAGTTAATCGATGGCAAAGCACCAGCTTTGAAGTTGGCCTCTAAGGCAAGTAAATCGTATACAATACCGGTTCGCTTACGGGGTACGGATATGCTAAATTTGGTGCCAAAGCTAAGAAATTTTTCCAGTCTGAACTACCAATTTAAAAGCAATCTCAATGTAAACGCTGGAGCTATTCCGTTTAATATGCCTTATTCCTACCCTTAGAGCAGTTGGATGGCAGAGAGGTGGTTGGCAATGTGCATAGCATGTAGTTTGTCATACTCCTCTTTTGTGGCACTTCCAAAAACAAAATGAATTTTCAGTTCGTCTGTAAATGCCTGGAATTTGCGAATAGAAGCCAAGAGGCGTTGCAATCCAGGCTGGTAGCTTTCCGCAGGTGTCAATGCAGGGGCACCTAGAATCGGGTCATTCAGATTATGGCTCATATAGCCCTGTCCTAAAAACTTGCTTTTGACCAGTTTGCCAATCGTTTGGCGAATCACTACAGAGCGATTTTCGGGAAAGCCAGTCATAGAATATTCTACACTTTGCGCACAATGCTCAAATACTTCGTTCAATGACCAATTGCCAGCTAATTTGTATTTCGTGTCTTTTGCGAAGGGTTGTAAAGCCGTTAGAGTCTCTTCTAAGGATTGCAGGCGAACCTTCCGTACCTGTTTTACTTCTGTAGAGGAGCAAGAAGCATTCATAAATGCTGTACTTCCCAGTACAAGTAGGGAGGTTTTGGCTGAGTGTTCTAAGAATTGCAAGCGGGTTTGTTGCGTACCATTGTTTTCTTGTTTTCTGTTTTGTTGCATATAACTTGCCTCAGTTTTGTAAAAATTCGCTTACCTCTCGGTAAACTTTTTCAGGTGCTTCTACCAAAAGGAAATGGCCTGCACTGGCAATCATTGTATGTTTGGAACTTCTCGAAAAGGAACGGTCGACATTTTTATACATTTCACTTCCCATACAGCCATCGTTTTTGCCAGAAAGTAGGAGAGTAGGTACTGCTAGCTTTTGCATAGACAACCTACGGCTTTCTTGCCATTTATCCCATTCTTCGGGTAGAGGGCTTAGCAAACCACGGTAGTAGGCAAGGGTAGCATTGAGGTGGCTGTGCTCGGCTATAGATTGACAAAAATCCTCTAACAGGTTCGGCGATACCGCTAAGTCAGGACTCCAATCTTGGTAGAGTTTTTTGAGCAAAGAGTAGTTATTCCAGCGGACAAAAAATTCAGGAATGTGTAGGCGTGTTTGGAAAAAAAATATATACCAACTGCGTAGCCATTGTTTGGGAAAGGAGAGGGAGTTTGCAAGAATAGTGCTGAGGGGGGGGATGGAAATCGTTATTAACTTTTTGATGCGCTGGCTGTTCTTATTGGCTACGGTATAACTGATGATACTACCCCAATCGTGGCCAAGTAGGTAGGTGTCTTCGATCCCCAATCCATCTAAAATCGCAAAAATATCATCGCAGAGATCGGCCAACTGGATCGTGGCATTGGGGTTGTCTTGTAAATTTTGTGGGACACTGCTCGGTGCATAACCTCTGAGAAACGGTGCAATACACCAATAGCCTTCAGCAGCCAATGCTTGCATAAGTTCGCCAAAGATATGTGGAGTTTCAGGAAAGCCATGCAGTAACACAATAGGCTTCTCTGTTTTTGCAGTCTGTAAATAAGCGAAGTTCAAGCCATTCGCTGTGATTTGTTTTTGTTCTAAATCCAATTTACATGATCTCTTCTGGAGCGGGAAATTCCATATTAAAGTTGCTTACACTAATTCCCAAAGGGACTTGTATTCCCACATTTTCTAAGGGTGGAAAGCAGGACGCATTGAGGTAGAATTTATTTACTTTGCTGATCCTTCCTAGACCTGTCCCAGATGGTTTCGTACATAGGTATTTTCCGTCTATTGCTTTTTGCAAGAGTTTTAGTTGGAAGGGAGCCGTATGGACGGGAAAGGGAAGAAGTAAGCTATCGAACTCTATATCAGCTATGAAACGTGTTTGGTCGGAAACCTGTACCCTGTCATTCTGCTTGTCTTTTTGCCAAAAGAAGTCTGCCTTTTCCTTTGGAATGGCCCAATTTCTCTTACCGTTGTCTACAGACAATTGTGTTGACACAAATATCTTGGTAATTCTTTTGTAGAGTTTGCCATTGTGCGAGAAATCACCAGGGATGAATAACAATTCATAATAAGGTCCCACATCGCTTGTATGGTAGTTTACCAGAATGTAGGCTCCAAGTCCCCCCTGGTAGGCTGCTCTGTCTTCAGAAGACATCTCAGCTACTTGCAAGATTTGTTCTTTATCCGCTTGGAATAAGAAGATAAAGCCTGTTCCATTGAGTTTCCACGGGGGCGGGTAGGTGCGGTATTCAGATTGTCCCATTGCAGTTTCTAAGTTTTCAGAAAATACCTATTTGTCTATATTTTATTTGCCTTTTGGCGTTTTTACCCAGAATCGGTAGCTATGCTTACAAAAAAATTATACCTCATCCGTCACGCTAAGTCTGACTGGGAAACACCTTTTTGCAACGACTGGGAAAGAGGTTTGTCTGCTCGTGGTAGAAAAAATGCGAACTCTCTGGCTAAGGTACTGGCCAAACGCAATATTTCTATCGACAAAGCCTATATTTCAGATTCCAAACGCACGCAGCATACCTATGCCATTTTAAAACAAAAACGAGAATTTGTAAAAGATGCCCAGTTCGAATCCAGTGTTTATGAAGCATCCGCAGAAACTCTGTGGCGGCAGATTGCTGAATTGCCTGACTCTGCGAACTCTATGCTGCTATTAGGGCACAACCCAGGATTAGAGGAGCTGGGCAATCGTCTTCTAACTCCAGGTCTGTACCATTCGCTATTTTTCAAGTTTCCCACTTCTGCCTTGTTGCTCTTAGAAGCGGAGGTAGACTCTTGGCAGATGTTTTTAGAACAAAGACCAGGTTTGCGTTTTTTCTGGATTCCGCAGCGTGATTAGCATTCGAAATCTACCACGGCTGACTTGTCCTTGACGCTTCCAATGAAGGCAGCAACTTCTTGGTGTTTGGGGTGTGCAATGTAGCCTTGTAAATCTTGTTTGTGATTGTGTGTGGTGATGAGAACCAAGTCGTACGCTACCGGTCTTGTACTGAAGTTGTCTCCTACCTCTAAGGAAGCAATTTGTGCGATTTGTTCTGGCATAGCCAATAACAGTTCTTTTGCCTTGGCTATATTCTCTTCTTTACTTGCGCTTTCACTCGCTTGGAAAGTCCACATGACTATGTGTTTTATCATTGTTTCTCCTCATTCTCGCATTTGTAAGTTATTGTCTTTTGCTAGATGGACCAGGGTTTGGGTGATTTCCTGGATGCGTTTTCCGGAAAAAGTTTTGTCATAGGTGACGAGTTGCACTCTGTAGGTAACTGACTTTTTGCCCTCTGGTAAATTCTCGCCGCTGTAGATATCGTGCACCCATACCTTTTGGGCTTCTGGAATTTGTGCTTGCGAAATGATGTTTGCATAGGCTTCACTTGGCTCTTTTTCGTCCAAGACAAGAGAAATGTCTATTTTATCTTCGGGAAATACAGAAGGAGCATGGAACCGGTTGCTCTGTATATGCTTTTGGTACAACTCTAACAATATCGAGAAGTCTATTTTACCTAAGAGCAAACGTTGGTTTAGACCTAGGGAGTCTTGCTGGGCAGGGTGCAGGTAGCCTAATTCAAACAGTGTTTTCCCTTCCCACTTTGCCACCAGGCTTGCATTGGGGTGTAGGTAACTTATTTGCGTTCTTTCGAGGCTGATCTCTGGTAGGTTTAGTTCCAGCAGGATTTGTAAAACATCGTCGCGTAGGTTTAAAAAGTCTTGTGTGAAGCTCTCCAAAGGGGTGTTTTTTTTGTAATTTTTCAATTGGGCAAAGCAAAACCATCTTTTCTCTGCTGCTAGTTCGTCTTTTTGCCTATGGTAGGTTCTTGCGTATTCAAATACACGGATCTGCTCGAAACGATCCTGGTTCGATATAATGCTTTTGATAAGAGACGGATAGGGTGACAGCTTTAGTTCTTGGAATTCCTCTGGCATAGGGTTTTGCAAAGCTAGACCTTGTGCGTCTTTGTCTTCGAATTGGTTCTCCTTGGCTGAACAGAAGGAGTAGGTGAAAACTTCGGTGAAAGCCTTGGCACTAAAAGAAAACTTTAGCTTTCGC
>JBCCIA010000281.1:0-8385 GCA_039028475.1 Spirochaetota bacterium
AAGAAATTTTAGCTCCCTAATTGGTTTTTCTCTTCATATATAGGCATTGCTTGCCTATTGTAAGGATATTCCATGTTCTAGAGGAGCTTGGGAAAGTCAAGTAGTTCTAACGGAAAGTTTGCTTTTCCACTTGCGAATATTGCAAGGCGAGAAAAAAGTATTGCTATGGATACTGAAACAAGTTACTTTTCCACCCGCTGGTTACTCTTTTCTGGGATTGCGCTCTTTGCCTTGGCTATTTTAAGAATCTGGACACGTAAGGTGATCCGTGAGAGTGAACAGGAGATTGAGAGGAAGGGAGAAAGCGAAATAGCGAAAAAGGCATAGTTTCCTTTAGGATAACTCGGTACGAATCTTTTGTATTTGTGCTTGTGACAAACCAGTAAGTTCGATAATTTCTGAGTCAACCATACCTTTGTGGATCAATTTAGCAATAAATGTTTGCTGTTGTTGCAATAGTTCGTTTTGGGCTTGTTGCTTGTCCTTTTCGGCTTGTTCGCGTCGGTTTTGCTCGAAATTGACTTGCTCATCTTTCTGCTTTAAATCCCCATCTTTCTGCTTTAAATCCTCATCCTTCTGCTTTAAATCCTCATCTCTTTGCTTTAAATCTTCTTCCTTCTGCTTTAAATCTTCTTCCTTCTGCTTTAAATCTTCTTCCTTCTGCTTTAAATCTTCTTCCATGCGTGCATAGTTGAGGCGTTTACTCTCCTTATCTTTCATTTCACGAATTTGCTCTGGGCTGAGCTGGTCGTAATTGATTAGGGATGCTGCTTTTTGCACCGCTGCGTTTACCGGGTTGAGTTGGTAGTTCTCGCGGTTGTGAATGGACTCATAGAACAGGTCTAGCCAATCCTTGTAATTACTCGGAGTTTCCTCACTTCTATGATGTGGGTTGAGAAAGATGAGCTTGTGGCCATAGATAGGAACAATGTCATTTTTCAGATTCACAGGGTCTGCTTGGGAAATTAAGACTTCATCCTTGATGATTTTGCCTTCTTTGTCTAATGCCCTGTAGGGCCTGGTCAGTAGAGCGATTGTATAGACTTCCTGTTCAATCTGGTACGCCTCCGCCTTTCTTTGCAGTTCGGAGACTGCCATGTAGTGGTAGTGCAGGAAACGGTCAAAGTGGTAGTCATATTCTACCCGTTGCAGTTCCACAATGACCCGGTGGTCTGTCGATTCGGCAAATATATCGTATTTGAAGTCGATATTGCCCACTCTGGGAAAAAAGCCTTTTTCTGTTTCAATTTTCTCTACTTCGATGTCTATGCCAACAATATCCTTTACAAAGCCTGTAAGAACTTCTATATCCGTAAAGGCTATTTTGAATATCGCTTCGTTGTCTAAAGGAGTTAGCATAGCAGTGATAAAGTATAAGAGTGCTAACGGATGTCAAGTGTTAAAAAAGTAAGTGCAATTAGAATGTTTTAGAGATTCTTGTAAGGACAGGCAATGCTCATCCTTACAAGAAAAGTTCCCTACTCTAACTGTGCACGCAAAAACTTGAGCTGTTGGTGTAGCAGCTTGTGGTATTTCTTACGGCGTTTTCTGCGGTAGATTTTTCTCTCGTTGTAAAGCCTGTCTAGCAAAACTTCCATTCTGTCCAACAATGCTTTGTAGTCTACTGGGACTAGTTCCATTGGTTATACCTCGTTTGTAAAATGTATAGTTAACCCAGTGGTGCTAATTGCTTGACCATGTACGGAGGGTACACAGATTAGGAAACAGCACCATTGGGTGTCGTTTCTCAGTTCGGAACTGGATTGGCGTCTCGGACCGAACTGAGAGCTTTTTTCACATCTGACTCTTTTCTGTTATGCGTTCACTCTTAAATATTGAGCAAACCCGTTCCCCGAGCGGAGTCAAGGGGAACCTGCATAGGACAATCTTAAAAACTATACGTTTATATGTCGATATTTTTTTGGGGAAAGTAGGAATCCAGAAAATCTCACAGTGAGAATTGAAAAAGACTAGAGAACAGTAAGAAACAAAAAAATCAGTTTACAAACCAGCAAAACACTAAATAACTCTTCACAAACCTATATTTGGGAATCATACCATGAAAAAATCTCTTTCAGTCATCTGTTGCTATTTTCTTCTTTTTTCCATCACGACAGCACAAAATATCCCTGAAAAAAAACTCTCTGTGAAAAAAGGTCTCGTCACTTTCCTGAGTAAAACCTCGACATTTTCCTTTTTTGGCCGGGGTCGTAAAGTAAAAGGGACTGTCGACCTTACCAGTAAAAAGTTCAGCTTCCAATTTACCCTACAAAGCCTCACAACAGGCATCAAACTGCGCGATGAACACATGCACGAAAATTATTTGGAAAGCCATACCTACCCTCTGGCTACCTATGAAGGAACAATTGTTAGTTTTGATGAGGTGACGAAAACAGTTACCAGCAAAGGTAAGTTTTATATACATGGAATCCATAAGGATAACTTTACTATAGAAAGTGAGTTTAAAAAGTCTAAGAGATCTGGCTATGTTCTCTCCAGCAAGTTTGACCTAGACCTCAACGATTTCAATATCAAAGTCCCAGAAACATTGATTTTTAAACTTAGCAGAGTATTGAAAATTGACATTCGTATGATTTTAGTAGGTGGCAGTTGATAACTTCTTTGCAGTATTGCTTTCTTCTATTTATTCTAATTAGTTTTGCAACCTCTCTCTCCGCAACTACCAGACCCAGTTTTTTAGGCTACTCCCTGATCCACCTTCCCACAACTAAGCAATTGGAGAGTGATACACTAAACATCAATATCAACCACCGTTTTGGCAATGTGAAAGGAGGTATAGATACGTTTGCCGGGTTAGACGATGGTGCCAATACACAATTTTTTGCAAATTATGGCTTCACTCCACGGCTTTCCCTAGGCATAGCACGTGCTTCACGGAATAAAACTGCAGAAGGTTTTCTCAAATTTCGCTTCTTTGCCCAAGACAATTTTCCCTTTGCAATCAGCTATTTCGCCGCCGCAGGACGAGAGACAACAAAGCAAACCGAACGCTTTTCGCCGCTAGTACAAAATGTGTCAAGCACTGGCAATGCCGCATTAGATCTCAAAGTAACAGAATTGAATGTATACCAAAAAACTCTGAGCAATACGGAAAAACAGAGCTACCTAAACTCTCTATTGGTATCCCGTCGGATCAATGACTTTGTCTCCTTGCAATTGGCAGGAATGTACATACATAAAAACTATACCAAATCACAAATTGGCAATTCACGCACTGGACTTTCTCTTGGAGGGCGTTTCCACCTAACAAAGCACATCGACCTCGGCTTCGAGTCTATTTTCACTCCTAAGAGAGACTATGTTGCTGCAAATTATGCCACAGAGGATAGGAAAACCACCCTAACAAACCTGAACCAATACACCGCTGCGGAAGTATCTAACCTACTCAACTCTAGCAATTTTAGCTCAGAAGCGATAACAGATATTTATATCCGCAATGTCCTTTTGGATAAGCCAGTAGAATACAAATTCGTTCCTTTTAGCCTAAGTTTGGACATTGAAACCGGAGGCCACCTCTTCCAGATCATTCTCAGTAACAACCAAACCCTCGCATACACAGCTCTTCTACGTGGTGCCGACTATGATTGGCAAAAGAAAAACTTTGTCTTAGGTTTTAACTTGAGCCGTCTCTTTTCCTTTGCTAAGGTCAACCACAATACATCTGAGCCGATTGACAAAGACATAGAAAAGGAATTTGAATGATACATAAGCTATTACTAATTACCTGCATACTATTACTAGCGTTTTGCCAAAAAGGGAATTATGATCAAACAGAAAGAGACTATGTACTTAGCTCCTTAGTACTGCAAACAGCGACAAGTAGTACTTCCACAACGAGTTCCAGCTGTAGCACAACAGTTAGCTTTGCTACTTTACAGGCTTCTTCCTTCAACAGCAATTGTGCAAGATGCCACGCTAGCGGACAAGCACAAGGTAGTCTCATGGATGCCAACGATTATAGCTCCGTAGTGAGTAAGGTAACCCCTGGAAACTCGAATGATAGTCTTCTCTATACAAAAATCACTACAGGGAGTATGACACAATATGCAAACGATGAGATCCGTACATTGGTGCAATGCTGGATTGATACGGGAGCCAACCCTTAAAACAAACAAAACCAAATTCACTTTTTCTGTAGATAAGCATTTTATTTTATAGCAAAAAGCAATTTTTTGTTTGCATCTTATCTACATCTTTGGTCTGCTAGTAACACTATCTTTCCATGGTACAATACAAAATCAAAAACCGTATAATGCTTGCTATACTCACCTGTATTGCACTTGTAATACTGATATTAACAGCATTCACAACTTGGTTTTTTTATACCAGGGAAATTGCTGCCATCCAGCGCAATAACCTTTTACTTGCAAACAATTATTCACAAAAGATCAACACATTCATCCAGAAATATACTACAATTGCAAAGCAATTCGCCAGCCTCATGGAGAAACAAGCTCTTAGGGAAAGAAGCAAAGTCATGCAGATGTTAGAAGAGACTCTCAGACGTGATGAGAGGATTCTCGGTTTTTGTGTAGCCTACGAACCAAATCGCTTTGATGGCAAAGACGCACGTTTTGCAGGTAGACCAGGACACGATACCAGTGGGCGTTTTATACCGTATTGGAACCGTTTGAATGGTAAAATTGCTGTAGAACCTTTGGTAGACATGGAGACATCAGCTTGGTACCAGGAACCAAAGAAAACCAAAAAATTCTACCTCGCCGATCCATTGATTTACAATGACGTGCTCATGGTTTCTATTGATGTACCGATCTTGCAAAAAGAAGAGTTTTTGGGTATCGTTGCCCTGGATCTATCCTTAGAAACCATTGAAAAGCTCCTGCAAAACTTTGATCAAAATAAGGCATATCCCTCCAACTATGCATTTCTCTTGAATAGCCGCAAAGATGTATTGATTTCTATCTCCAAACCACTCTTCAAAGACCGCAAAGAGATATTGAAAAAGTCTTTGGCAGACATTGCGCAAGAGAAAAAAATTCCCTCGCTACTCACTCTAGCAAGAAAAATCAAATCCAGAAAAGCGGGTTATTTAGATTCAAAGGATTTATTCGATAGCAAAGAAACCACTCTATTTTACACTCCTGTAGGAGAAAAAGACCTAACATTTGTTGTTTCCGTATCCAAACAAGACCTTTTGAACAATACAAAAAGAATTGCAGTTAGCTTTGCCCTCATCGGTATCCTGTCCATTTTATTGATTGCCGGTATTTTATACTTCACCATCAACAGTGTTGTCAAACCATTGAACCATCTTACCTCCGTTGTAGAAAACTTCTCTAACAACCAGTATTCCGATAGAGCTACCATTTTCCTACCAGATGAAGTTGGTAAACTCGCCCAGACCTTCAATACGATGGCAGATGATATCATAACTTACAAAGATAATATGGAGGAAAAGGTTGCGAGCCGTACCAAAGAGTTAAACGATTCTTTTGAAACAATTCTCAAGTTAAAAAAGCAACAGGATGGAGATTATTTTCTCACTTCTCTGCTTTTACAACCACTATCTCTCAATCTGGCAAAATCAGATACGCTGTCTTTTACGATGTTCCTACGACAAAAAAAAGAGTTTTCCTTTAAAAATTCTACCTACCAAATCGGAGGCGACATCTGCATCACCCATACCATTGAATTGCAAGGGAAGAAATACCATGTTTTTCTCAATGCCGATGCTATGGGAAAGTCTATCCAAGGAGCTGGAGGAGCCCTAATTTTAGGGGCTGTGTTCCATTCGATTATCCAGAGAAGCCACGCGCAAGAGGCCTATTCGCACACCAAAGCACATACGCCAGAGCAATGGATAAAAGCAGCATTCAAGGAAATCCACAAGGTATTTGAAACCTTTGATGGATCGATGCTGATCTCACTCATCTTTGGTTTGATTGAGGAAGAAAGGCAGATCGTCTATTTTATCAATGCCGAACACCCTTGGGCAATTCTCTACCGAGATGGGAAAGCAAACTTTATCGAACAAGAAACAAACTTCATGAAACTAGGTACCCCAGGAGTGAGCAAAAACCTCTTTATTTCGGTATTTCCACTGCACCCTGGCGACAGTCTGGTGATTGGTTCTGATGGCAAAGACGATTTACTCTTAGCTGATGGTTTAGTGAATGAAGACGAAACTCTAATCTTCCGTCTGATCGAAAAAACAAATTGTAACTTAAAAGAAGTTTTTTCCCTAGTTTCCGAAAAGTATGCTTTGAAAGATGATTTTTCTCTACTGTCTATCCACTGCAAAGCGCTAGACTCCCAAGAAGAAAGCAAGAGCTTTCGCAACCGCAAGCTTTTTCCAGATGTCATACAGAAAAGGCAAACCAGCAAAAGCGAAGATTACCCCTTTGCACAGAGTATCCAAGAAATCCAATCCTACATGGCACGAAAGGACTACCAACAAGCCATGCTACTAGCGCAGCAATTGTTGCAAAAAGATGAGAGCAATACCATTACCATGCTACAGGCTTCGATCTGTTTCAAACTTACAAAAAACTTTCGCACAGCAATTGTGCTCGCAGAACGTGTAAAACTTCGCGAACCTTGGAATATCCACAACCTATTGCACCTAGCAGAAATGTATTTCCACACCGAAAATTATCCAAGGGCAAATAAATTGCTAAAAAGAGCCAGGGAACAAAATCCAAAACATGCATTGGTTCAAAAATTAGCTAAGAAATGGCAACATAGAGTAGATTGAACATGCTTTAGTAGGAAAATCGAGAGAGAATCCTTATAAAATTTACAAATCATCAGTTGATGAAGGTATAATGCTATATGGATGGATAAAAAAAGAAAGAGGCCGGCATATTGCAACCGGCCCAAAAAAATTTAATCTGACTCCACAGACATACAAAATGCAACGATATCATCGGGTAGATCTACCTCTGAATAAAATTCAATGCCCACTAGTAACTTACTTGAGGAAGGTGTCATATCCTTGCTTTTCCAAATGACTCTGCCTGATACTTCAAATCGTATTTCCTTAATAGTATGATAAGGATTGACTACACTCGCATTTACGAAATCTCCGGGGGAAATATCCGGGTGGTTTTCCAATATAATGCACATTCCTTTGTCAGAAATGTTTCCTAATTGCGCCTCCTCTAGAGAAATGCTTTCAAAGTTTGCATAAACTCGGTAATGGCTTAACCCTTTCCACACAATTCGATCAGATTTTCTATTGTTGTTTTTAAACATACAAACTCCTTTATACTCATAATGAGCAATTTTTGTTACAATTTTATTTCCAATTGCCTTTTTTTATGTGTATCTACTTTTCCACTTTAGGATCTACACATAGAATTGCAAATTCTGTACCGGGGAAATTTGAGACAAAAATAAGGAATTCGGGGATATAGCCTAAGACAACTGCCTATTTTTTAAGCAGAAAGCCTATTATTTATCTTCGTAATAGTGGGATGCTTCTTTTAAAAACTGTTTTTCTTTGCGAGTGAGCGATTTCATGCCTTTTTTGGAAATTTTTTCCAGGATTTCATCGACCCTATCCTTTGCATTTTGCCGTTTGTACATCTCTTCTTGGTATTTTTTCATCTTCCACTTTTGTATCAGATACGAAGGAGAGAGTTTGCCGTTAAAATCTAGACTATAGTTTTTGCGGGCAAAGAAAAACAAAACACCAGCGAGCGCTCCACCGGCATGGCAGTAGTGATCGACCCTACCACCAGAAGCAAAGGCAATCATTGCAAGTAAGATGAGCACAAAGTACTTCATCTTAATCGGAAAGATCAAAAAAATAATCTCTCGGTTGGGCCATAAAAAAGCGTAAGTGAGTAACAAACCATAGATGCCTCCTGATGCGCCTACAACGCTAACAGTCTCTCCTAGGGCTGTATGCAACGACCAACTTACTAAGCCTCCCAAAAGGCCAGAGAAAAGGTATAAGGCAATAAAATTTCTCTTACCCCAGAGGGCTTCGATTTCAGATCCAAACATCCATAGGGAGAGCATGTTGAATAAGATATGGACAAAATTTGCGTGTAAAAAAGAGTATGTAAAGAGTTGGTAAATGTATAGAAGGTTGACAGAATTTGTATTCAAGGCAAAATAGCTATCTATTGGCATTTTTAAAATATAGTTGAAAAACAACTGAAGGCCAAATACAATTACGTTGGTTATAATGAGCATTTTAACGGTTGGTGTTATACTTGGACCAAAGCTAATCTGTCGGTTATAATAATTTCCCATGGATGCCATTTTTCCAAAATATATAACACTTGTAAAAAAGTAAAATGCATTTTATAATCAACGTAATTGTATTTGGCCTTCAGTTGTTTTTCAACTATATTTTAAAAATGCCAATAGATAGCTATTTTGCCTTGAATACAA
>JBCCIA010000282.1:0-8325 GCA_039028475.1 Spirochaetota bacterium
AGCAATTGGAGGCAAAAGCCAAAGAACAAATTAGCAAAGTGGAAAAAATCTATCAGATTTTAAAGTTACAACCAAGTGTATTCACAGAGTTTCTCAAAGAAGGTAGTGAAGCGATCACTATAGTTCGTGATAAATTAAGTGGTGGAGTGGAGAAACTTAAAAATTTTCAGAATATGGAAGAGGCCTACCGAGCCATCCATACTTTGAAAGGCAATGCAAGGGCTTTAAATTTGGATAGTATAGGAGAAGTCTGCCATAAACTAGAGGACGAGTTGGATCGAGTAAGAAATTACCCAGAAAGTGTTGGAGAAAAACTCTACTATCTAGTACAAGATGGAATTGAGCAAGTGCAACTTGAATTGCAAGACGGAAACAGTTTGTTTGATAAAGTATTGGGGATGAAGACTGCCTTACAAGACAAATCGTCTTCTCCTCTTCTGGCGTTGGAGTCTCTTCTAAGGAACAGTATAAAAAAAGAGAGTGAAGTACAGGGTAAGAAAGTAGATTTTTCTTTTAAACAGGAGTTGGATCAGGGTTTAACGGAACCTGAGTTCAAAATATTGAAAAATCCTTTATTGCAGATTATTCGGAATTCGGTAGCGCATGGACTAGAATCATCTCAAGAGCGTGAACAATTAGGAAAATTATCTAGAGGTAGTATCAATATTGCCTTAGAAAGAAACGATGGCCAACTAATCGTAAGTTGTTATGATGATGGTCGTGGTTTGGATTCAGATAAGCTCAAACGGAAAGCCATCGAAAAAGGTCTCATCACTCTTGAAGAAGCAAAATTTTTGAGTATAGAGGAGTGTTATAATCTTATTTTTCGTTCTGGGTTTAGTACCGCAGAAAAAATTAGTGGAACTTCTGGTCGGGGAGTGGGTATGGATATCGTCAAAACAGAGATCGAGCAAGCTGGTGGTTGCATAAGGATTGAAACAAAAGAGGGTAGCTTTACTCGTTTTGTCATAGAATTACAAAACCCTACTCATAGGTAGATTGTACTATTGCTAGATATATTGTAAAAATAGAATTAGTCATGAAAAAAATGTAGTCTTTCTCAAAGATGAATTCAAAGTAGGTTTTTATTTGCTTTCAATGGATCGAATGTATTGGATTAGGAGGGATATAAGATGAAGGTAACAGCACTTGGAGTAAACAGTGCCTTTGCGGTAGGTAGGAATGTACTATCCGCTGATGGAAAGACCAATCTGTACGAACCAAGATTTCAATCTAATTTTTTGTTAGAATTTGATATAGGAAAAGATAAACCGTATCGATTTGTAATTGATTTTGGTGGGGACATCCGTCATTCTTTGTTGTACAGTGCCGATCTCAAGCTCAGCGATATTGATGCTTGGTATTGTAGCCATCCACACTCAGACCACATCGGTGGCATTGAGGGTATTGCCCTCTCGACATTTTTCAATCCTTTTTACAAAAAAGGTAAATTGGATTGGATCAAAACAGTTGTAGGTGATGTGCCCGAAAGCGATAAAAATATTATCCAAGCCTCTGTGATGGGGAAAAAACTTCCAGATGAATTCAAACCAGAGCTTTTTGGACATAAAGATGTACTAAAGGAATTGTGGATAGCAAGTGCTCCTGGTTTAAAGACCTTGCAAGGAGTCAAAAAAGTAACTTTGCAAACTTTTTTCCACGTTGTTCGGATGGTTTCCAACGTTGATAAAAAAATTAAAGATGGTGATAGAGAATGGACTTTTTTTACCATAGAGTCCACGCATGTGATGTCAGGAACTTCTTCTATGCCCTGTTATGGCTTAATGTTTAAGTCGTCTGATGGCAAAAATATCTATTTTCCTACTGATACTATGTTTATGATGCCACCGACGATGAAGTCTTTTTATGATATTGCTAATGTAGTTTATCAAGACTGTGAAACGGGGCCAAAATCAGGTGTTCACTCACACATTGATGATATTAGGTTGGCACCTGCACACATTAAGAAAAAACTTTATTTATACCATTTCAATGAACGCCCTGAAACAGAGCCTGGAGAATACAAAGCTGTCTTAAAAACGGGAGATACTCAGGAATACTAAAAAATACTGTTTAGATTTTGTGAGGAAGCAGAGACTAGCTTTTTGCGGATAGACAAAAATAATTTTATCTACAGTATGTCATTTATGCATAGGTTGTTGGTTTTGGCTATTGGTTTTTTATTTATGGCAAATATGCCTTGGGTGGGAGCCCCAAAGGTAAAGAAACAAGGGATTCGCCTACGAAAGATAAATTATAAGGGTTGGAGAAATTCACTTTTGCTCTCCAATCGTTTTTTAGAGATGATCATATTGACCGACGTAGGGCCGAGGATCTACCGGCTTCGACGTAAGAATGGCAAAAATATCTTTTACAATGACCCTAGAATGGTTGGTCGGCGAGGAGGACGTTACTGGCATAGTTATGGAGGTCATAGGTTGTGGCATGCACCTGAGAAAAATCCTCGTACCTATATCCCAGATAACCATCGTGTAAAGTGGCAAAAAATTAAGGGTGGTGTTCGCCTTTCACAGATATTAGAGAAATCAACTGGAATCCAGAAACAACTTGAAATTCGTCTTTCGGCCGATAAACCTTTGGTAGAAATAACCCATATTTTACAGAATCGCAATGCTTGGGAGATCAATGTATCGGCTTGGGCACTGAGCGTTTTAGCAAAAGGAGCACGGGCGATTCTCCCTATGCCACCTAGAGCCAGACACCATCAACATCTCTCTCCTGTTGGTGGTCTCATCCTCTGGTCCTATACCGATCTGGCGGACAAGCGATTTGTACCGGGAAATGAGTTTCTGCAAGTTTTACAAAATCCCAAGAAAGAGGCTCCTTTTAAAATCGGCCTTAGCCATGAAAATACCTGGGGAGCAATTGTTATCAATCGAACCCTATTTATCAAAGCTACCAAGAATTATCCACAGAGGCGATATCCAGATAGGGGTAGCCGTTTTGAATTGTTTACCAGTGGAACGATTTCTGAATTAGAAACTTTGAGTCCTTTGACCCTTGTGCCTCCAGAAGGAAAAATTGTCCATAAAGAGTATTGGTGGTTGGAGAAGTGGCAAGGAAAGATAAAAACGGAACAGCAGATCCGTCGTTACGTCTATCCTAGTGTGCAAAAACTATTGCAGGAAGTATTGTAAGATGGTGTTTTTTCTTATAGTCATTGCTCTATTTTCTGCATGTTGCTACTATATTGGCATTCGTTTGATTTCACAAGATGTTTTCCCGTTTCCATGGAATTTACTACTTTGGCTGATGCTAGTTGTTTTCATCTTTTTTCCTGTATTGGGCTTTTTTCTACGTTTTTTTCGTTCCAAACTTGCTTGGAGTGATAGGTTATCGTGGATCAGTTATATCAGTCTGGGTTTTTTCAGTTTACTGCTAGTTTTTCTTCTCACACGTGACTTTGTTTTATGGAGTTCTTCCTTGGTGCTTCATCGTCTCCCACAGTCCGACCTTTCCCAATGGATACTAAATCGGCGTGAATTTTTGGCCAATCTGACAAATTTTTTGGTATTTGCAATTTCTGCTGCTATGACCGGGTATGGGATAAGGCAAGCTCGGCAAATAGCCAAAGTAAAAAGAGTAGATGTTCCGTTCCCTGGAGTCGTACCGGACTTTGGTGAGATTTCTATTGTACAGATCTCTGATATTCATATCGGCTCTACGATTAAAGGAGATTATTTACGCAAGATAGTAGCCAAAGTAAATTCTTTACAGGCTGATATTGTTGCTATTACAGGAGACCTTGTGGACGGCAGTGTGGAAAACTTGGGAGAAGATGTTCGTGTTTTACAAGATATACAAGCAAAGTTTGGTGTATATTTTGTGACGGGTAATCATGAATACTATTCGGGCGTAGCCCCTTGGGTGGACTTTGTTCGTTCTTTGGGTATAAAAGTGCTATTGAATGAAAATGTAGTATTGACAATTAACAATGCAAAAGTTCTTTTGGCTGGAGTTACGGATTACAATGCTGGCGGTTCTCATCTCTCGCAACCGCAAAAAGCTATTGAAAATTCACAGTACACTGATATAAAAGTCCTACTCGCTCACCAACCTCGCTCTATTTATGAAGCTACTAAAGCTGGTTTTGATCTACAACTCTCGGGGCATACCCACGGTGGACAGTACTTTCCGTGGAATTTTTTTGTACCTTTGCAACAACCCTACGTAGCGGGTTTACACCGGCACGAGAACACTTGGATCTATGTTAGCCGTGGGACAGGATATTGGGGGCCACCTCTGCGTATTGCGGCTCCCTCTGAAATCACCCACATTTTATTAAAAAAGAGCTAAATCAGACCTCTTTTTTCTTGCTGTTTCGGGAAAGTTGTTGAAAATCCAAGATAAGAATATTGAAATGAGCAGTACTGGATGGAATAATGACATTACAAAGGGAGACTAACATTGCCCACAAAAACCAAAACTAAAGAAGAAATAGAACAGCTCAAAGAGTACTACCGCGAAATGCTCCTGATAAGGCGTTTTGAAGAAGCGGCTGCTAGAGCGTATGCTACAGGAAAAATTGGTGGTTTCTGCCATCTTTACATTGGCCAGGAAGCAGTGGGGGTGGGGTCGATTGCGACCTTAGTAGAAGGAGACTCCATTGTCTCTACCTACCGCGATCATGGGCATGCACTGGCAAGAGGTTTAGAACCTAAAGCTCTAATGGCTGAATTATTTGGTAAGAAGACTGGTATCTCGAAAGGAAATGGTGGTTCTATGCATTTTTTTGACAGGGAAAAAGGCTTTATGGGTGGGCATGGAATTGTTGGGGGGCATATCTCACTCGCTGGTGGTATTGCTTTTGCCGACAAGTACAATGAAACAGGAAATGTAACGCTTTGCTTTTTTGGTGACGGTGCTGCAAATATAGGTTCCTTTCATGAAGGTTTGAACCTTGCCGCTATTTGGAAATTACCCGTAGTCTATATTTGTGAAAACAACCACTACGCAATGGGAACCCATGAATACCGTGCCCTTTCGGTAAAGGATGTATCCATCCGAGCAACAGCCTACGATATGGCACGTGATCATATTGAGGGAGATGAAGTAAGGAAGGTCAAACAACACGTCCAAGTCGCTGTCGATAGAGCTAGGCGGGGAGAAGGACCTACTTTGATTGAAATTTCTACCTACCGCTTCCGCGGCCATTCGATGTCAGACCCCGCTAAATACCGCCCTAAAGAAGAGGTAGAAGAATATAAAAAAAGGGACCCTTTACAAAGAGCTTCTGCTGACTTAGAATCTGCTGGTGTAAAAGAAGAGGAGCTGAAAAAAATTGAACAAGAGATCAAGGAAATTGTTGCAGAAGCAGTAGACTTCGCTGAAACGAGTGAAGAACCACCAGCCTCTTGGTTGTACAACCATGTTTATGTTGATTAGGGAGTTTTTATGGCTAAAATCAGTTATCGTGAAGCGTTAAATCGAGCAATGTCCGAGGAGATGGAAAAAGATCCATCTATTTTTGTCATGGGGGAGGAAGTCGCGGCCTACCAGGGAGCTTACAAAGTTACCCAAGGTATGCTGGACAGATTCGGCGAAAAGCGTGTCATTGATACACCTATTTCCGAAAATGGCTTTGCTGGAATTGGAGTAGGGGCAGCAATGAAAGGAATGCGTCCTATCATCGAGTTTATGACTTGGAACTTTTCTCTCGTTGCCATTGACCAGATCATCAACTCTGCAGCAAAGATGCTCTATATGAGTGGCGGCCAATTCCCCATGCCTATTGTATTTCGCGGTGCGGGAGGAGCGGGAGGTCGTTTAGCTGCCCAGCATTCACAGGCTTTTGAAAGTTTTTTCACCCATATTCCAGGTTTGAAGGTAGTGGCTCCAGCAACTCCAAAGGATGCTTGTGGTTTGCTAAAAACTTCGATCCTCGACAACAATCCAGTGATCTTTATTGAAAGTGAAGTTTTGTACGGCGCAACTGGAGATATTCCAGAAGAAGAATTTTATATCCCCTTGGGCAAAGCAGAGGTCAAGAAAGAAGGTAGCGATATTTCTTTCATTACCTGGTCTAGAGCCTACACCTACGCTATCCAAGCTGCCAAGGAATTGGAAAACGAAGGGATTTCAGCAGAAGTTTTGGACTTACGCACCCTACGCCCTCTAGATGAAACTAGTATCTACAAAACTGTGCAAAAGACCAATCGGGTCATTATCATAGAGGAAGGCTGGCCGCACGCAGGAGAAGGTTCCCATATAGCGTATCTCATCCAAAATAATATGTTTGATTATCTCGATGCTCCGATAGAGCGAGTGACACAGGAAGATGTGCCGATGCCCTACGCTGCCAATTTAGAACAAATGAGCTTGCCGAGCGTAGAAAAAATAAAAAAACTAACCCTACAAATGCTATCCTAAGAGGTATCCAATGGCTAAACTTATCGAAATGACCCAGCTTTCTCCCACGATGGAGGAAGGTACAATGGTGAAATGGCTCAAGAATATTGGAGACAGTATTGCTCCAGGTGATATAATCGCTGAAGTCGAGACAGACAAGGCCGTCATGGAAATGGAGGCATTTGACGAAGGTATTTTATTAGGAATTGCAGCAGAAGATGGTGCAAAGGTAAAAGTTGGTCTGCCGATTGCTGTGCTAGGAGAAAAAGGCGAAGCTATAGACGACTTATTGGCCGAAGCAAAGCAAAAGTTGCAAGACGGTATGGCAGCAGCTACTCCAGCTCCCGCCGAAGAAAAACAAGAACCTGCTCCTAGCCCAGTTGCAAAAGAGCCAGCCCCCAAGCAAGAAACTGTAGCAGCTCCAATCCAAGCTGCGCCCCCTGTGGTAGCTCCACAAACAATAAATCGTGAAGGCGGACGTTTGCTGGTTTCTCCTCTTGCAAGATCTATTGCCTTGAAACAGGGAGTTGATGTTCGCAATGTGCCAGGAAGTGGGCCAGAAGGTAGGGTATTAAAAAGAGATATCTTAGCCTATATCTCGGAAGCCAATGCATCTGGTATGCCAAAGCGCAAAAGTGCTGTAAAAGAAGAAACAATTGCTATCAGCGGTATGCGAAATGTTATCGCGAAACGGCTGACACAGTCGAAAATCAACCTACCACATTTTTATCTCAATCTCGAATTTAATGCAGAAAAACTTATTGCTATCCGCCAAGAAATGAACCAGAGTTTTCAGAACTTTGCCGCCAAGAAAGAGGAAAAAGCTACTAAAGTAAGTGTAAATGATTTTATCATCAAAGCTGCTGCCTTGGCTCTAGCAGAAGTTCCTGCTGTCAATGCATCTTGGCGTGGAGATCATATCCTACAGCATGGAAGGATAGATATTGGAGTAGCAGTTGCTTTAGAAGGTGGACTCATCACTCCCTACATTCGGGGTGCAGATGCGCTCACACTACCAGAAATCAACCATTCTGTAAAAACCTTAGCTTCTAAGGCGAAAGATAAGAAATTGAAACCAGAGGAGTATACCGATGGAACATTTACAATTTCTAATTTAGGAATGTTTGGAATTAGTAACTTTACTGCAATTATCAACGAACCAGAAGCTGCTATCCTCGCGGTAGGAACTCTCGTAGAAAAACCAGTGGTAAAGCAAGGAGCCATAGTTCCGGGAAAGACAATCACCGTAACCATGTCTTGTGATCATAGGGTAATCGATGGAGCGAAAGGAGCTGAGTTCTTGGCGGTTTTCCGAGAATTTGTAGAAAACCCTTATTTGCTATTCCAATAGCTTGTTATCTCCGCTTTTCTGCGCAGGGTGGTTTAAACCACCCTGCGCAGAAGGTATCTACACTAAATTGTATCATCAGGGATTTTCTTGTATTCTTTGTAATTGTATTTAAAGCTTTTGCGTAGTTCTTCTGCCGAGATACTTTGCGAATCTAGCTGTTTTTGGAACATCTGTCTTTTGGTGATATAGTTATCACTTAGAGGGATTTCTAATTTTGCAATCGTTTCCTTGTATTTATCACTCGAATAGAGACTAAAATTGTGCTTATCGATTCCCGATTCATCTAAAAGAATACCTACCATAGTAAGCCCCATCCCGGCTCCTTCTGTACTGTCGCCATACTCCATAAAAAAATCGATCAAATTCGAGAAACTGGTAGCTTTGCGAAATTTATCGCGGATTCTTTTTTCTTCCACCTCTAGCAACGGGAAACTGTTCTTTACTTTGATATTGAGAACATCTTGGCTGTAGTAAAAAGTTGCCAAAACTGGCAAATCGTATTTTTTAAACTCATCTTTGTAATTGATGATTTTATCTTCTGTCAGGTTTTCTTTGAAATACTGTATGCCTTTTTCATAATGTTCGGGGTTGCGAATGTCTAGATC
>JBCCIA010000283.1:0-8298 GCA_039028475.1 Spirochaetota bacterium
AAAGAAAGAGAACCAAACGCGAAAGTCCCAAGGGTAACTATTAACGTGATTAGAAGTTATGGAATTTTTGGCAAGCTGAACCCAGAGAACAAACGCCAATAAAACAATCAAGATAAAGAATATATACTTCTTGTTTCTCTCTGTGAAATACAAAAAACCACATAGCAATATATATGGAATTAGAAATGGTATTCCATAACTGAATGAGAATACGGATAAAACAATAAAAATAGGACTCATGATTTGGCTTCTTTTTTGAGTATCGATTGTAATACAACCCAAGATAAAGAAAAGTATACAGAAGTGGTGCTGAATTTGGAAAGCCCAAGATATATTTTCAATAGTAATCATACTTGCATATGGAATAAAAATAATTCCACAAGGTATTTTCAATCTCCTCTCTAAAAATAAAGCAATTACAATAGGTATAGAGATATAAAAGAAAAAATTTACGAAAACCATATGTTTGAAATTGAGCGAATCTATCAGCAAAAAAAGCCAATAATATATTTTTGTAGTTAGAACGATATGTTCGTTATGTGTGCGAAAAAGCCAATTTACGTTTAAGGACCTATCTAAAGCACCCTGTTCTAAAAAAGCCCATGAATCATGCCAAGGAACATCAATTGCATATTTCATTAATATATAGAAATGATGCGCTATCAAACAAAATCCTATGAAATATAACAATCTATTATACCAAAAAGGTTTTATATTTACATTACGAATTTTTGCAATGGTTAACAAGAAAGCTCTCCAAAAAACGAGTTCATGATACCAGAGAATCTTTTATAGACATATATAAACTGTCAATGCTTTTCGTTTGACAACCAATTGTTTATGGGTTTACGATTGTCACTACTATAGAATACTATACAATATGAGAGAAAACTTCTTTATCTGTCTTGCAAAAGAAAGTGATATCACCAGAATACAAAATATCGAGAAACAAGCAGATACTCGCTTTACCCCTTTCCAAGACAAATTAAGTCTTCCTCAAACAATTTGTACGGCATCAAGTCTGAATGCAGCAATCAAAAACAATACGCTATGGGTCATACAAAATACAGAACAACACTCTGAAATCTGTGGTTTTCTATTCGGAACATACGAGGGTTCTATTTTCTTTATCGAAGAGGTATCTGTGTTGCCCAAATATGGCAGACAGGGCTTAGCGACTGCGCTTTTGCAAACTGTTTTTAGATTTGTTATAAATAACCCTACATTGAAATCTATAGCTCTAATAACCTTTAAAGCAGTGCCTTGGAACCAAGACTTTTACCAAAAATTAGGCTTTCAAGCAATCAATCCCTACAATGATTTCCTCCGTAAAAGATGGGGAGACGAGTTGCAAATGGGTTTTGTAGCGGAAGAGAGAGTTCTAATGGAGTACATACCTATTACATAAATTGAGCTGTTACTTGTTTTCCTTATATTCAGCACTCATATTATCTCTAGTATTTTTCTGAACAGCAATCGCTGCAAACATACTCATCAAAAATGCAATGGCTAAAAAGCCCTTTTCCGTCAGACCCATCTCTGCATTCCAAAGGCCGATTACCAGAAGCAAAATAGAAACCGCCGTCGAAACCCAGCTTAAAGTATAGTAAATGGCTGTCACTGGAATGCCCTCCATTTTATCCCGCACACTTTTTTGTACAGATACAACCGAAAACAGGCCGTACAACAATACCACAAGATAAAAGCCTTTTTCGTTGAGTTGCATTTTTGTAAAAAACAAGTCGATCAAATAGAATACAACTCCTATCGCAAGAGCAACCCACGAAGTAACAATAAAGGCTTGGGATGGTTTTGAATTCATACTTTTTATTTCCTAGCCACAAATAGAGGGGCAAGAGAAAATAGCACTGCTAAAAAAGGTAAAACGAAATATACACTGTTACTCATCCCACAACTAGTCATAACAAACTCCTATTATTTAAACGTATCCTAAGACATCTTATCGGCAAAGAAATCGTTGCCTTTGTCGTCTACAATGATAAAGGCTGGAAAATTTTCCACTTCAATCGCCCAGATCGCTTCCATACCGAGTTCTGGGTAGTCCAACACTTCCACTTTGGTGATATTTTCTTTCGCAAGCAAAGCCGCTGGGCCACCTATAGACCCCAGATAAAAGCCACCGTTTTTGTGGCAACTCTCCGTAACAACTTTGGAGCGGTTTCCCTTTGCAAGTGTGACCATGGAATAGCCCTTTTCTTGGAAAATGGGCACATACGGGTCCATACGACCAGCAGTTGTAGGACCAAAAGAACCAGAGGGCATGCCCTCAGGCGTTTTGGCTGGTCCTGCGTAATAGATCGGATGATTCTTGAAATACTCGGGCAATTCCTCTCCCTTGTCCAACTTATCTTTAAGCTTTGCATGGGCAATGTCACGTGCCACAACCAAACGACCAGAGAGCATGATACGGGTTTCTACGGGGTGCTTACTCAAAATAGCTCGGATTTCATCCATGGGTTGGTTCAAATCGATATGCACAGAGTTGGAGGAAGCAGCAACCTTGGGTTTCTCACTTTCTGGTAGGAACTTAGCTGGATTCGCCTCCAATTTTTCTAGGAAGATCCCTTTACGATTGATCTTTGCTTTGATATTTCTGTCGGCGCTACAACTGACACCCAAACCAACCGGACAAGAGGCACCGTGGCGTGGCAGACGGATGATACGAAAGTCATGTGCCAGATACTTGCCACCGAACTGCGCACCGATTCCTGTTTTACGCGCAGCAGCCAGCATCTTTTCTTCCAACTCTTTATCACGGAATGCGTAGCCCTCTTTGCCACCCTTTTCTGGCAAGTAGTCTAAATACCCTGTGCTGGCCATTTTGACAGTTTTGAGGTTCGCTTCCGCAGAAGTTCCACCAATGACTACTGCAATGTGGTAGGGTGGACAAGCCGCAGTTCCCAGAGATTTTACCTTTTCGTCGATAAACTTTTCCAATGACTCTGGGTTGAGCAAAGCCTTGGTTTGTTGGTATAGGTAAGTCTTATTCGCAGAGCCACCGCCCTTGGCTAAAAAGAGAAACTTGTATTCTTCACCTTGTGTAGAATAAATATCAACTTGAGCAGGGAGATTACAGCCAGAGTTTTTCTCCTCATACATACTATAGGGAACGACCTGTGAATAGCGAAGATTGCGATTTTTGTATGTCTCGTAAATTCCTCTCGATAGAGCTTCTGCATCATTGCCACCGGTAAAGACAAAATCACCTTTCTTAGCTACAACGATTCCCGTACCTGTATCTTGGCAACTTGGCAACTGCCCCTTCGCGGCGATAGTAGCATTGCGAAGTAAAGCTGAGGCAACAAAACGGTCATTGTCAGTAGCCTCAGGGTCTTCTAAAATTTTCGCGACCTTCGCAAGATGTGCTTCCCGGAGAAAGAAAGAAACATCATTCATCGCCTGCTCTGCCAAGAAAGACAAACCTTCTAACTCTACTTTGAGAACCTCTTTGTCACCAAAAGGAACAACTGATACATAATCTTCACTCAAAAATCGATATTCTGTTGTGTCCTCTCCTAGAGGAAAGGGATCGCTATAAAAAAAATCAGACATACTGGCTCCTAAACTTCTTCGATGCTCAGTAGCATTTCGCTTAGAAATTTAAGACATGGCAAGGAAAAAATAATTTTACCAAAAATTAACTAGTTGTGGAACCACTAATAAGATTCACTTAAATCTCTCCGCTTCCTTCACCAAGAGCTGTCTCCATTTTTTGGGAATCGATTCGTTGAAAAAGTGTGTTTGAATAGGATTATCCGCTGTGAAATTTTCCGTTAGCAATAAAAGCTCATCCCCATACTTTAGTTTCTCTTGGCTACTTTCGAGAGAGCATACTGGAGCTTTTAGATAAACGAGTAATTTATGTTCTTGCCAAAAATACTTTACCATAGTGTAATAATCATATCCAATTAGTGAGTGTTGCTCTAACCAACACATGCCTTCCGTAAAATGAGTATTTGGCCGTTTATATTTTGGGAATTTATAATTAAAAAATATCTTATCCCCTAGTAAAAGAATAGTACCCAATTCAACAGCAGAAACAATAATGCACCCTTGTTGTAATGATATGACTTAAAGAATCAACTTGTAATAGTTCTTCATAAGCAAAATATTCAGCAATACTAGCTAAATAGTAAATTTCTTGAGTTACATTATGAGTAATAATAATTTCTGAATGAACCTGAGCACATTCATCACTTAGAATATATTTGACAAAGTGTACGGTAAAATTTCCGACCTGTTTTTCTGTAATAGACTTTCTCTTTCTACAAAACTTTATTTTTTTATCTTTAGAAGCTAACAGTCTTTTGAAAGAATACTTGGCAATGATACTTTTAATCTTAGGCAGTTTACCAAAGAGCGTTTTGTCATCTATTAAACCTTCTACATATTCTTTTCCGCCCATGGCAACAAAACCAGAAAACATCCAAACCAATTTTATCTTTGATTTTTACCAAAAACCAGTAGCCTTTTCTACCTTGAATGACTTGGCTTAATGGACTGGTATAGTATACTATACCAGTAGTTCCAAGTTTCGCCAAACTTAGTATTTTAGAATTGGTACTAGGATGGTTTCGTAGATATAGACCTGACTGGGTGATCACGCGAAAGTATTGATACGATTTCTACTTTAAAGGCTTTTGCGAAGAAATATAACGGTCTTGTATCCAACCCTTAGAGTTAGAGAAGTAACGTTCTCATTTGAATGTAACAATCTTATTATTTCTCTGTAATACAAATATAGAGATAGTATTGTTAATGAAACACATCTGTTATTTATTCCTAGCAAGCCTACTAAGCATTTCTCTTTTCGCAAGTGGATACAAAACAACAGGAAAGTCTGTTCGTATCAAACGAGTTTTTTTTAAGAATTTCCGTATCTACCAAATCAACCATTGGATTGACAAAGATTTTAACTATGCAAAACCTAAGGAGCTTATTTTTGCTAATGTCAACAAATATTTCACTCTCAAAATGCTACGCACCCTAAAGGCCCAACGTATTTTGAAACCAAGTATAGAGGTATATGAATCCAATAATTTTCATGATCGCAAAACTATTCGCAAAGCCTTCAAACACATTACCGGAGAACTGAAAAAGGGAGAGAAGTTACAAATATACTATAATGCAAAAAACACAAGCACAACTTTTTCTTTCCGCGGGAAAAAATCGGTCATTTACGGTAAGAAGTTTATGCAAGCTACTTGGGCTTGTTGGTTTGCGAACACACCACAACCCTCCATGCGACGCCAACTTTCAGCATTGAGATAATCTACTCATCCAAAGGGAAAATAAGTTGACAAACTTATTGTAAGCCAGTTTGTACCTGCCATTGCTTCCAATACAAGCCTTGTTTGTTTACAAGCTCTTGGTGGGTGCCTTCTTCAGCGATTCTTCCGCTTTCAATAACCATGATACGATCCGCAGTAACTATCGTAGATAAACGATGCGCAATGACAAGAATTGTCCGACCGTGGGCAATCCTAGCAAGCGAACGTTGTATAGCAGCCTCTGTTTCATTGTCTACGGCACTCGTTGCTTCATCCAAAATCAACACAGGAGGATTTTTCAGCAAAGCTCGTGCTAACGACAATCGTTGCCTTTGTCCTCCAGAAAGTTTTACTCCACGTTCTCCAATAGTAGTATGCAAGCCTTTCGGCAGCTTTTCGATAAATTCCCAGGCTTCGGCTGATTTAGCAGCTTCGATGAGTTCCGCTTCTGTGGCTTCTGGGTTTCCATAAGCGATGTTTTGCCAAACAGTTCCATCAAAGAGATATACATCTTGGCTCACCAAGCCTATTTTGGAACGTAAGGAATAGAAGGTCAAATCTGTAATTGCAATGCCATCGATAGAAATCTTACCAGAATTGGGGTTGTAAAAACGCAATAACAACTTTATCAGAGTAGACTTTCCTGAGCCGGTAGAGCCAACAAAGGCAAAGGTGCTACCCGCAGGGATTTGCATGGATATGTCTTTCACTCCAAAAGAGCTACCGGCGTAGGAGAAGCTTACATCCTCTACTGCAATTTCACCCTTGACCTCTCCTGGAAATTCTCGAATCCCTGTATCTTTTACCTCCATATCCGTTTTGAGAATTCCTAAGATCCTCCGGGTAGAAGCCATTGCTCTTTCGAAGAGGTCTACAGTTCTCGCCAAGCCTGTTAGGGGCCAGAGCAACCTTTGCGTTAAGAACACAAGAACTCCGTACGCCCCCACATTTAACTCTCCTCGTAGTGCTTGTAAACCACCGACAACAAATGTGCATAAAAAACCGGCGAGGATTGCCATGCGGATAACAGGAATAAAGGCAGAGCTGACGGCAATGGCCTTACGGTTTGCACTTGCATACTCCTCACTTTGTCGTCTTAACTCCTGCAACTCCTTGTCTTCTGCAGTAAAGGATTTGATAGTCGCCATCCCAGCAATATTATTCGATAAACGCCGTGCCAGAGAACCTACCTTGTCTCGCACCTCTGCATATAAAGGATTTGCACGTTTGAGAAAGAAAAAGGCTCCCCATATGATAATAGGAACGGGGGTAAATGCGAGCATAGCAATGTAAGGTGAGAGAACGAAAAAGACAATCCCAACTGCAATCACAGCAACGACCGTTTGGATAAGGTCGTTCGCTCCTCCGTCTAAAAAACGTTCCAGTTGGTTTACATCGTCATTGAGGATGGAGACAAGCTCTCCTGAACTTTTCGACTCAAAAAAAGACATATCCAGCTTTTGCATGTGTCCATAGGCATCCTGGCGTAGATCGGATTGTAGATTTTGCGCGAGATTCCTCCAAGCAAGTAGGTAAAAATACTCAAATAGCGATTCTCCTGCCCAGATCAAGAAAGTCAGAACAGCCAAAACGGTAATTTGTGATTGGGGTGTATGAAAGCCTAAGTCTGCGACAAAGCTCTTCTCCTGGTTAACCACAACATCAATAGCAATGCCAATCAGAATTTCAGGAGCCACATCAAAGAGCTTATTCACAATAGAACAAAATGCCGCCCAAAGGATGCGTGGTCGGTATGTCTCAGCATAACGCAAAAGGCTGAAAAAAGCTGATATACTGGTCTGTTTGGCTAAATCCATAGGAAACACAGCTTTTCAAAGAGTCACAAACTGTCACTGCAAAAAAGATTGACACGCCTTGGAAAGCATTGTAGATTAAGCGATAGTCAAAATAGACTCTGGTACATTCTATTTCTAGCGAAATAGAAGTTTTTCGGTTAGATCTATCGTACAAGAGACTATAGATAGAAAAAGCAAAAACTACTTCTCATAACAAAATGGAGGATCGAATGATTCAAACGATCAAAAAAACAACTCTCACACTAGGCATCGCTCTTTTTTTGGTAAGCGGTATTGGCAGCAACCTAAGTGCCACTTCCAAGGGTGTCACAGGATGCTGGCGCACAATAAGTGATAAAGATGGCAAAGTGAAATCTAAAATTTGCCTATGGAAGTCTAAAAACGGTAAACTCTATGGAAAGATTACTAAACTATATAACCCTAGTGAACCCAACCCAAAATGCACCAAATGCAAAGGCAAACGCAAAAATAAACCAGTCATAGGTATGGTCATTGTATCAGGTCTAAAAGACGAGGGAGATGCATGGGAAGATGGAAAAATCTTAGACCCCAATAACGGCAAATGGTATACCTGTAAAATATGGAAATCAGGAAGTAAGTTAAAAGTCCGTGGTTACATCGGATTTCTATACCGTACACAAACCTGGATAAAGTAATCTCAGCCAAACATTTGACAAAAAATATATAAGATCTGCTTGTTGCATCCTTTCCTAAAAGAATGGAACATAAAATCGAGTAGAAACTAATGCTGGCTTTGGGCTAAGAGATATATCCTACCCAAGGTTGGCAATACACTTATTGAAACCGCCTACAGATATACGTACGCTTAAAACTACCGCATCATCAATACTCCTAAAACACAATTTTTCTTTGGAAGCATATCAGTTTTCCTATCTTCTTTTTTCTTCTACCTATCTACCGTTAGCATTCGATGGGCAAAAGGAGAAGTTTCCTTGGATCCTGCTTTTTTTGCATTTGCCCGTTTTGCTTTGGGTGCTATAACTTTTTGGATTGTAATTTTACTAAAGCGCAAACCTATTCGCTTCGTGCACAAGGGCTATTTGTCTGCAAGAGCTTTTTTCAATACAATCGCTGTGTTAGTTTTTTTCAAAGCTGTAAGTGTTACCAGTTCTTCGGAAGCCAATATTCTTAATATGACATACCCTCTTTTTATTGGTATGATCTCTTGG
>JBCCIA010000284.1:0-8220 GCA_039028475.1 Spirochaetota bacterium
ACGACTGTAAGTTATTGATAATCGCCTGTTCTAAAGTCGGCTCACGTAAGGCTGGTGAGTCTGGTAAGCCGAGGAATTCTAAAACCATCGGAGATTTTAAAAATTGCGATGCTTGCATTGGTTCACCAGGTAGACGTTCCCGTTGGTTATTCTCTGCCAATAAGCCTTTCTCACTGTTTACTCGCATTAAAGCTCGGTAATGTGACCACGAAAGTTCTGGGTGAAACTTAAACTTCAATTCTCGCCCCGTTGGGGCGAGAATCTCAATGCGCTCAGGATAAACCTGGTATAATTGGCGAAATCTCCATAATGTAGCCGCTGAGAATCCTTTTCCAAACTTTTTGTTTAGCTTAGTGGAGAGACTTTCGATAATTTCTCTTCCATATTCCGCTCTTTCATCGCCTTTTTGCAATTCTTCGACAATTTCACGACCAATTAGCCAATAGGCAAGAATCATATTGGAGTTTACAGAACGGACGACATTGCTCTTAGTCACCCAAGTCCTTGCTTTTTCCAAAACGCATCGAAGCGGTTCTCCATACAAACACTGAGATCATTGGTAAGAAATTTTCCTTGGTAAAAGAGGCTGAAGATAGTAGCCGGGGAAGGTGACTTTTGTGCTTGTTGGTAGGTTTTGAATTTGATGATTTGTAAGTCTAAGCCTCGTTTTTGGCTAGTTGCTTTGAGCGATTCATTTATATGAAATTCGGTAAAAGGACAGCGGTTGCTGTAATAAGCGACTAAGCCTCTGGTTTTGCTACATGTACCCTTTTTAGCTTCAGGGCTAAATTTGACCTCACTTTTTGAAGTCTTGAGTTTTTTTTCTAAAAGTACAAAGCCTGTTTGCGTTTCATCCACTACTGCAAACCCCTGTTTGATAAGCCACTTGCTATCACTCAAAAAAGATAGTTTCTTCTTCCCAACAACTGTTACCAAACCATCTTTTCTTTGCTTTTCCGCATCTGTAATGGCATGCTGCAATAGTTGTTTGCCGTGTCCATTGCCTTTGTACTTTCCCGAAACCCAGAAGCAGTTGATATTCAAATGGTTTTTCGCTAGTATGGGAAGCCAAGCCGTCTCAGCAGGGCCATACTCTATGAATACCTTGGCTCGTTCTTGCAGACGGTAGAAGACATAGCCGTCCTGCAACTCTTTCTGGAGCCAATCCTTTTTCGCTTGGTAGCCTTGTTGGCATTTTTTGTCAGAAAAGGCGCAGCAGATATGTTCGTTCTCGATATTTTCTGGGGTAATGTGTAGGTATGTTTGCATGCTAGTATCCCCTTAGATTTTCGTAGGGAAGCCTCGTGTCAAATGTTTTCAGAACGTTTCGCTGCGCAGGCTAGGTAGCAGAAGACTTTTTTTACAAAAATTAGATTGAACGATTTTGCAATGTAGCATTTCCTTTCTACCAATGAGTATTGTTTTGGGGGAATTTGTATGAAACTACAGAGGTTTACTATATTTGCCATACTGAGTTTGTTGGGACTGCTATTTTGGGGCTGTGCCAGCTATATCCGCGTTCCGATTGTGAAGTCCATGCCAGCCAAGTATATGAAAGTCATGCACGGGGGACGCAACATTGCCATCGTTATGCAAAAGAAAAATAACCGCTTTGCACCAGGCTATGGCGATTGGCAGAGGGTTCTGCAAGGATCGGTGGAAAACTCCTTGCAATCCTATGGTTTTTTCCGCGTGATCGACGTGAGTAGTAGGGCTCAACGTTTGAAAGAGTTAGCTCTGTCGCAGACCGGAATCACTGAGTCAGTCAAAGAGGTTGGGCGCGAGTTTGCCTTAGATGGTTTGCTCTATATTGAAATGCCAAACGCGCCTTATAGTAGTTGCAAACGTAGACGCTCTGAACACAACCGTTCCAAGTGTGTTAAGTATGTAGATAAGAAATGCATACGCTACATTCGCTGGAAAGAAACGAAATTCACTGGCGTACTTACAACGCAAGTGCCACTCAAGGGAAAATTGATCAATATTGAAACGGGTGAGTCGATTCTTTACACATTCAATGAGCCTTCCACTTCAAGCAGTTCTTTGGGAGACCCGAGTTGCCCTTCGAAAATCAATGGCTTTTCCCGTGCAGCCAAACGTGCCGGTGATGCGGTGGCTTTGAATTTGTCTCCAAAAATGGGGAGTTTGGAAGCAGACCTTGAAACAAGTACCATAGGTGTTTCGTCACAACTTGAAGATGATGTTGCTAAGCATCTAAAGCTCGGTGTGAAGTGGGCAGAAAACAAACCTCCTGACTTTGAAGAAGCCCAAAAGAGTTGGAAAAAAGCTAAATTGCTTTCAGGAGATACCTCGGCGAGTGCGAATTGGAATTTAGCGATTTACCATTGGTACAGCGGAAATATGGATGATGCAGCAAAGGAATTTGGCAAATCAAAGTCAAATGGTGGGCCAGATTGGCTGGATAGTGACAAGATGCAGATACTTTCTAAGTTCAAGCAGGAGAAGAAGCGCATGGACGAAGCAAGGGGGGACCAAGGCTATTGATTTAGACTTCTTTCAGAAAACTTAATTGTCAGAAAGTGAGCAGCACAATAATTGTCCATTTAATGCGATCAAAAGAATCTCCTAACAAAATTGTTTTGGCTTATTCGGGAGGTCTGGACACCTCCGTTATCTTGACTTGGTTGAAAGAGAAATACCAATGTGATGTTGTCGCCTTTTGCGCTGATGTGGGGCAAGAGGAGGAGCTAGACGGATTAGAAGAGAAGGGCAAAGAAACAGGGGCATCCGCGGTCTATATCGAAGACTTGCGTTTAGAGTTTGCACGTGACTTTATCTTTCCCGCCATCCAAGGTTCAGCTGTTTATGAGATGCGCTACTTATTAGGAACTTCTTTGGCGAGACCTCTGATTGCAAAATCGATGGTGGAGGTTGCCGAAAAAGAAGGTGCAGATGCCTTCTCACACGGTGCAACAGGCAAGGGCAATGACCAGGTTCGCTTTGAGCTGACCTTTAAAGCTCTCGCTCCCAATCTACAGATCATCGCTCCGTGGCGAACTTGGAGTTTCCAGGGGCGAACCGACCTAATTGCCTACGCCAAAGAAAAGGGCATTCCTGTGCCTGTTACCGCTGCCAAACCATACTCGATGGATCGTAACTTGATGCACCTGTCGTTTGAAGGTGGGATTTTAGAAGACCCATACCGTGAGCCAGAAGAGGATATGTTTTTACTGAGTGTTTCTCCCGAAAAAGCTCCCGACGCGCCTACCTACCTGGAGTTAGATTTTGCAGAGGGTGACTGTATCGCGATTGCTGGAGAGAAGAAAAATCCCTTAGAAGTCATGCAATATTTAAACAAAGTCGGTGGTGAGAACGGCATCGGTCGGGTTGATATCGTAGAGAATCGCTTAGTAGGTATCAAGTCGCGCGGTGTGTACGAGACTCCTGGTGGAACGATACTTCACATTGCCCACCGAGACTTAGAATCGATTACCCTGGAACGCGATACTCAGCACCAAAAGGATGAAATGTCGCTTGAATTTGCCAAACTCATCTACAATGGCTTATGGTACTGCCCCAAAATGGATGCGATGCGCGCCTATATACGTGAAACGCAACGGCACGTTACCGGTACTGTAAAAGTGAAACTCTACAAAGGAAATTGTACTGTAGTGGGGCGCAAGTCACAAGTTTCTCTCTACAATAGTGAGATTGCTTCCTTTGAGAAGGATGAGTTGTACAACCAGTTCGATGCGGAAGGATTTATCAATTTATTTGCCCTACCGATGCAAGAAGCGGCTAAAGCTAGGAAAACTCACAAATGACCCGGATAGGGGTGTATCCAGGAACGTTTGATCCGATTACCTATGGTCATTTAGACATCATCAACCGCTCGCTACCTTTATTCGACGAGGTAATTGTGGGAATTGCAGTGAACTCGAAAAAAACTTCGATGTTTTCTATGGAGGAGCGGCAGGAACTCATCCGAAAGTCGATTCCCGATACCAGCAAACTGAAAATCAGTACCTTTAGTGGCCTGACTGTCGACTTTTGTCTGGAAATTGGTGCGAAAACAATCATCCGTGGCTTGCGTGCGGTTACAGATTTTGAGTACGAATATGCGATTGCCCTAACCAACAAAAAGCTAGCCCTCGATGTAGAGACCATTTTCTTTATGGCTTCTGCGGAAAACTCATTTATTTCTTCGACCATTGTAAAAGAAATAGCCCGCCATGGTCGCTCGGTGGAAAGCTATGCTCCCGATGTTGTCAACGAAGCATTGATTAAAAAATTTCAAAACCAACAAAACAAATAAAAGGAACCCAAATGTCTAGAACTTTGATTATGATCAAACCGGATGCGGTTAAAAACAAACACATAGGCAATATTATTGCAAGAATCGAGAAGGAAGGCTTTAAAATTCTAGGATTGAAATACTTACAGCTCTCCTTGGATGATGCAAAGCAGTTCTATAAGGTGCACAAAGAACGACCTTTTTATGACGAGCTTTGCGGCGATATGTCTGCTAGTCCAATCGTTGCAGCTGCTTTAGAAAGAGAGAATGCAGTGGCGCATTGGAGAGAAGTCATCGGTGCAACTGATCCTGCGGAAGCTGCTGCCAATACCATTCGTGCTTTGTATGCAGAAAGTAAGGGTAAGAACGCGGTGCATGGCTCTGACTCGGATGAAAACGCAGACCAAGAAATTAGCTTTTTCTTCAAAGGATACGAACTGTCCTAAATGCAAGGCGAAAGTACGAGTCATGGTTCAGACTTAGAAGAGTTTAACCAAGAATACCAAAAAAGAAAAGCTGCCTTTGCAACATTTCTCCAGGAAAGTATCTTTTCTGCTATTCATACGTCTTTCCATCCCACTTTGGCGGAGGCAAGTGTTTATACTCTGTCTTCTGGGGGGAAAAGGCTACGTCCCACTCTCGTACTTTCTGCTTATCTTGCTAGTGCAAAAACCGATGGAATTTCACAGGCAGCTTTTGCAGTTGCTGCGGCGGTAGAATGTATCCACACCTATTCCCTGGTGCATGATGATTTGCCTGCGATGGACAATGATGACTATCGACGTGGTAAGCCTTCTTGTCATAAAAAGTTTGGTGAAGCTGTCGCGATACTTGTAGGAGATGCTTTGCAGGCCTATGGGTTCTATTTATTGGCCCAAGTTACTAGTGACACGGATGTACATTTACACCAAAATTTATTGCAAATTTTGTATGCCGGTGCAGGAGCTCCTGGTATGATTTCTGGACAGATGTTAGACATTGCTAGTGAGAACCAAACTTCGCAATTTTCTCCTGAGTTACTGGAATCCATTCATAGCCAAAAAACGGGGGCATTGATTGTTTCTTCCCTTCTTTTGGGCAACCGCTTGTCTGTAAATTGGTTGGAAAAAGAAACAAAGTTTCGTGAGTATGGAGAAAAGCTAGGTTTGTTGTTCCAGTTGACCGATGATATTTTGGACGAGGAAAGCTCCTTATCTACCCTAGGAAAAACACCTGGAAAAGACGCTGCTATGGGCAAGTTGACCTATCCTGCTTTGTATGGAATGGAGAAGTCCAAACAAATGGCATCTGAGTTGAGCGAAGAGCTGGTTATACTAGGCCAGCTGCTAGATGAAAAATCAGCCGAAGCGTTTTTATCCCAACTGCCAGTCTATATTTTTCAACGTAGCCATTAATTTTAAAAATCATCCAGATATTTATGAATCTTGGTGTTTATATTTTTTGCTTCTTTTTTAATCGTTTGTATTCTATCTTCTTTTTTTGAGATTTCCGCATCATTTTTTACCAGCTTTTCTATCATCTGTTGTCTATAATTGTTTTCTTCATTCGGTAGTGCTGAAATATTTTTTCTTAAATCTTCCTGAAAGTCTCTTTTATTGTGAACTTCCTCCATTAAATCTGCCAGCTGGTTTTCAATATTTACAATTTCTTTTTTCCAGTCAAATATTGGTTGTAGTTTTTCGAAAAGCTTTTTATCTAGAAAGTCTTTCTTGGCCAGCTTCTCGACATTTTTATAATCTGTATTGAGGATATGCTTCTTTGTTTCAGAAAGGAAACGTTCTTTAACAATAAAGTTTGCTTTTGAGCGTCGGCTTACTTCTAATACAAATCTATATTCTTCAACTGTCTCTTCGGTAAATTCTTTCGTATCAAATAATTCAAAACCTTTATTTTTATTATGTTCTACAAACAAAGATTTTGGGGTATTGCTATTGTTTAGAATAAAATAATGGCAGGTAGCAATATGATAAACTTTTGTAATAAAGTTTCCTTTATCAAAAGAAATTGAATGGATTTGTTTTGTTAAATACCTGTTTCGTTTTATATGAATGCTTAGGTCAACAGCATAAGATAGAACTGATCCAGTTCCATCAGGACTGATTTTTATTATCGATTCACCAGAGTAATTTAAATTGTCAAATATTGTTACAGGTCCAGCCTCTAAAACATAACCTGTAGAGTTAGAAAATCGAATTACAAAAACAGGATGGGAAGAATATTTTTCTTCATTAAAGATAAGTTCTTTTTTATATTTTAATTCTTCCGAAAACAGGGGGATCATTGCTGACTGTCCTCTGCCTACAGATACTGGTTCTTGAAACTTATATTCAAATGTTTCTTCTTTTGCAGAAGTAATGATCTGTCCCTCTTTGATGAACTTCTCGTCCATCTCCGTATTTTCAAGTATACTATCTGAAAATAAATCAGATTCTTCTAAATTTTCTAAGAGTTCCTTTCGTAGTTTTTCATCTGGGGAAAGTTCGATTTCCACCTGTTCATTATCCATTACTCGAAGTGCGGCTTCTCTCATCGTTGCCTGCTGTGCAGCTAATTCTTCCTCTCTTTCTCTATATGAAAAATCATCTCCTCCATAAAAATCGTCAATGTTCTCTTCAAATTCTATAGGATTTTTAATAGTACGATCCTCTTCCTTTATCTGCAATCGTTTCGGAAGGTTAGAGTGATATAGAGGATAGATAAAAGAAATGGGCATACCTGATGTAAGAGTTAAAGAAATTTCGTTCAGATCTTCTCCATAAGTATTTTCAAAGATGCACCAACCCGAGAGTGTTAATAGGTTATCTTTCGAAGTATTGATCCGATAACTCATTTTCCATGTTGGAGAAGGAGTAGCATAGCTTATACGCAAGTTGTGTTCAGTATCATTTAAGCGAATCAACAAATAAGCATTTGTTTCTTCCTTATTCACTAAGCCAAGGATAAATTTTAACTCTTTAGTTATTTTATCATCTTTAAAGGAAAATGAAAAGATATTAGAGAGGGGAATCAGTAATGTTTCTCCATTATCAATTAAAACAGTAATCAAAGCCAATTCCTTACTTTCTTCTGAAAACTGAAAGGAAGAAAGAATTCCTATAATTTTGTTATTTTCTTGTTTGAGAGTTACTTTTACTTGTTGTCCAACGATTGAATTAAGAAATGAAGGAAAATTTCTCTGAAAGCGACTTCCGAAAGAGGTTTTCGCTAATAATTTTTCTTTTTCTTCTGGAATATCGTAGTCAATTCCTAGAATACGGCCTTCTGGAGAATCGTCAATAATATACAAACTTTTCAATACGTCATTGATATCTTGTTTATTAAATTCCAGAATGAGTTCTTGACCAGAGATCTTTCCTTCCCTCTTCACAAATCCAATACCATGTTTATAAAGATAAAGGTGTTTAATTGGAACATTAGACATGCTATGATTGTAAAAAGAGATTCCTCTCAAAAGTCAAAAAGAAATTGCCTGTAAAGTTCGAAAATGTAATATTGAGTTGGTGTTAATTTCTTACAATAGAAAAGTGGAAATTCCAGCTCTATTATTTTTCCTGGGAAGAGAAAATTTACCTTACCTACATTTTATTGATCTGCATGAAATGATTCTTGCAAATCAAATCATGGGAGAGATTGATATCTCTACTTTACAAGATACCCTGGTATGGGAGGCATTTTTTGTAACTTTTAATGAAGTATTTATGAAATTTGTATCTTTTGATGCAAATAAAAGCATTTTGGATAAGACACAGCATTATTTTTTATATGAAAAGAAAAAAGAGTTTCTACAGCTTGCTAAGAAATTTCTTCCACTGGAGAAATTTTATTATCTTGGAAGGGAAGATAGAAAGACAGGAATGGACTATTCTCCTGTTATAAAACTCCAACAAGAACTATATGAAAATACGATGAATCTTATAAAAGGAAGAACATTGGAAGACTCTTTTAATTATTTGTGCAACTTCCAG
>JBCCIA010000285.1:0-8211 GCA_039028475.1 Spirochaetota bacterium
GTCAAACATCCGATTGTTACTAATTCTACTAAATGCCTTGTTGCGGTAGCTTTACTGACATTAGCAATTTTTTGGTACTGTCTAGCACTAATACCATCCACAAACTGTTCTGTCTCCACTTGCAATAATGCATTGAGAACTTTCTTTTGTTCCTTTTTAAAGACTACCATACTAAATTTCTTCCAAAATCTAGTTTTAAAAACAATCCTTTCGATTTGTAGTAAAGAGTTTGCAATCGATTGTTCAATACAAAATAGAAACCATTGCAACCAAGAAGTAATATCCATATTTCCCTTTTGAGTTTTCTCTAAAATTTGATAATACTCTTTGCGTTTTTTGAGTATAACAGATGATAAAGAATACAATTTAGCACATTTTGCATTGTCTTGTGCTAAAGCAAGTTCAGATAAATTACGAGCAAGTCTACCATTACCATCAGCAAAAGGATGCAATGTCAAAAACCAAAGATGCACAATCCCTGCACGTACGAAGGGATCTAAATGATTCTTGGTTTGTTGAAACCAAGATAATAACTTTCTCATTTCAACATGAATTTGGTTATAAGGAGGTGCTTCAAAATGAACCTTAGGCGCATCAAGTCGCCCAGAAACTACTTGCATAGGTTCTTTCCCTCTCCATTTTCCAATAGGTATGTCTTGCCCACTCCCAATAAAAATCCACTTATGCCACCTATACAAACGTTTTAAAGTCAACTTTTGCTGTGAGTTCCGTAATACATCCATCTGTAATTCTGCCAAACCGTCTGTTTTAGCAGTAGCCAAATCACGAGAAATTTCCATATTAAGTCTTTTAGCGAGTGACGAACGCACAGAATGTACATTGAGAATCTCTCCTTCAATAGCAAAGGAATACAAAATATTTTGTAATAATGCATCCATCTCTTTCTCCAAAGATTCATCAGCTTGTAAAATTCCCGCATGAGCATCCAAGGTACCTAGTATATAATAGATTTTTCGACTAATTGGACTAATTTTTTGCTCTTGCCAATGAAAGTTAGGCCAATCATCCCTCTCCCAAATGTAAAGCATACAACAACTCTAAAAATGGGTGAGCCAATTGCAAGTATTAATCGGCTCATTTTTTGAGCTGATTATAAATATCAATCGGCTCAAAAACCCTTGGACTTTTTTACTATGCTTCATACCATTGTTTCCTGGTTTTGGTTGTGCTTTCTATAAGCTCCTGGCGACATACCAGTATTGTTGCGAAAGGATTTGTAAAAAACAGAATTCGTATTAAATCCCGCTTCATAGGCAACTGCGGTAACAGAAAGTCTCGGCTGTTCTAACAGCAATTTGCAAGCATACACCACTCTGAATTGGTTCACATAGGCATAGAAGCCAAGTTGTAAATGATGGTTGAGAAACTCAGAAACTTGGTGCACACTTAAGCCTATATGTTCTGCTAACTCCCCTAGCGTCAATCCCTCATTGCGGTACAACTCTTTTTCTTGCATCAATTCCTGTAATTTTGTTTCGATACCAGACATATCTATATCCAATATACGAGATCTTGTGTCTTTGTTGTACTGCACTTCTAGAGAAAGTTTGCTCAACAATCCGGGATAACGACTTTCAAATAAAAACAATATGATAAGTATGCAGGTAGCGAGCATATCCGCCCATTTGCTTTCTTCAAAAGATAAATCCACTATGCAGACTGTCATCAATGTAAAAACAAAGAATAGCAGTGCATACACTTGGAAGTGGTGGTTACTGAGATTTGGCAATATACGCCATAAGTCATAAAAGACCTTACAAAAATAAGCAAGAACATAAAAACCACTTCCCCAATCTAGCACAAGCAATACATTCCAAGCATCATCCCAGTAGTACTCCTCTTGTAGATAGCTTTTGTTTAGCAGTAAGTATACGCACAACACAAATAACGCAATTGCGGAAGGTATGAATCCCCCTAGCCGCCTTTGCACTTGCTGGTTAGGAGAAGGGTAATGAAAAACTTTGTATGCAAGAGGACCCAAAAACCAATAGCCCGCAATGCTAAATAGACAACTCACGTTGACATATAAAATTTCTTTGTGAAGCCAGAAGAACTCGCCTATCCCTGAAAAAAATAGAACGATTCCCAGAACACAAAAAAAAGCAATAAACCACCAGTTCTTTTCCAGCCAAGGTTCTTTGCGAACCAACTGGGCAATCGCAAATAATACAGCAAAAATACTTCCAGAAAAAATAACGAGTAGAGTGAAAAAATTCTGCCCATTCATGGGAGAAGCCTTTTATGAATTATTGCACTATAGGTAAATTTTTAACAGTTTGGAGATACTCATCTGCCATATTTTGTATGACCTGGGCTGCTGGGACAATTTCACCAATTTGCGCAACACCATGACCTGCAGACCAAATATCACGCCAACGTTTGTATTCCCCATCCAAGCTTTGATCGCCATCTATATTTTCTAAATCGACCTTGGCCACACTTTTTCCTAACCAATTCGCAGGAATACCAGAGATCTTTTCTGTATAGACGATCTCCTCCGGTTGCGAATCTACTAGCATTTGCTTGTAACCTTCGGAGGCTTTTGACTCTGTAGTAGCAATCAAGCGTGTTCCTACATAGACAGCTTCGGCTCCTAGCGATAGAGCTGCTGCCATTTGCTGCCCCGTGCCAATGGAACCCGCTGCAATCACTGGCAAACCAGTTTCTTGTTTTATATAAGGAATCAAACTGAAAGGGCTAATTGCTCCTGCATGGCCACCCGCTCCCTGAGCGACAAGAATCAATGCATCAGGTTCAAATTTAGCGATCAGTTTTGCGTGTTTCAGAGTTGTAACATCACAAAAAACCTTTACACCTTCTGACTTGGCTTCCTTCATAATAGTGCGGGGAGTGCCTAGGCTTGTAATGAGTAGCTCCACTTTCATTTCCATACAAACTTCAAATTGCTTTGCCCAATTGGGATTGTGAGCTTTGTGCAAGATTAAATTTACGCCAATCGGCTTATCTGTCATTTGGCGGATTTCTCGCAAGGCTGCGCGCAATTCATCGGTGGTTCGATAATTCAACGCGGGAAAACAACCGATACCACCTACATTCGATACGGCAGTTACCAGCTCTGGATAAGAAACCAAAAACATCGGTGCTCCCAATATGGGTAGATCAATGCCTAACATTTCAGTAATTTTTGTTTGTATCTTCATAGGAGAATACTCCGCCAAGCATTTCTATTGTCAATGGCTAAAATGCTTACAATTGGAAACCAAAAGCCTACTTTTCTACTAATTTTTCTTCTTCAGCGCTAAGAACATTTGCAATTCGTTGTGCAGTTTGGTTATTGGGTTCCATGTTTAGGATTTTATTCAGAACCTTACGAGCACGGGTAAGGTTTCTCGTGTAGGTGTACAAGTCCGCGAGATGGATCAAATTGCGAATGTTTCTCGGCTCACGTAGTTTTACCCGCTCCGCAACTTCAATCGCTTCGTCAAATTCATGGTTCAATTTCATGCTATAAGATGCCTGGATCATAAGATTCGTATCCACTTCATTGGTATCTAAATACTCACGGCTAACCTTAGATGCCTTTTGGTAATCTTTTAATTTCATATACAGCTTGACTAAAAACTTACCAATGTCAGGATTTTTATTGTCATTGTAGTAGGCTTCCTCTAATAACTGCACTGCCCCATTGACATTTTTGTTACGAATTTCCTTGCGAGCTTCTTGGATCAAATTACGCGTTCTTGCTTTCTCACGGTAGTATTCTTCTTTTAACGGGTATTGGATCGATAACAAAGAAAAATCATCCATCAACTCATGCCGTCCTGTAATGATATCGAATGTTTTTTGTAAATCCCCGTCTGCCTCTTCTACACGATTTAAAAATTCGGTTTCATCTTCATTGATTACCCTGCCCGTTTCTTCAGAAGATTCCAATACCAAATCATCTTTTCCATCAGAACCAATCACAAGCATATCACCCGGCATCATTTGAAAGGTTGAGATAAACAAATCATTTTTCATTCCCGAGGTACCCAACTTGCGAAAGTACAGATCATTTTCAATGAAACTGGCCTTTCCATCACGGTACAAAATCATCCAAGGGTGTTCGGCATTGATATAATATACAAGCCCACTGCTCTCTTCGACCAAACCAAAGATCAGAGAAATCAGCATAGAACCTTCAAAACTCTCGAATATCTTATGCATTTCCTTGAAGGCACCTTTAATCCACTTTTCTGGATAGACATTGGATTGTTCCGCATAATTCATCGTTCTCTGGAGAATGGATTGAAAGACCGCACCGAGGACCAGAATTCCACCAGCTCCTTGCATAGATTTTCCCATCGCATCTGCATTGAGAAACGCTGTGTACCATTTTCCTTTTAACTTTATATCATGAGCAATACAAATATCACCACCTATCTCGTGCTTGCGCTTACGAAATTGAAACTCTTTCTTCTGTTTGACGAAAAAGTCTATATGCATCTTTCTTTCTTTAATAGCTCTGTTGATACTAAGAGGTTTGAGTAAAAGAGTAGTCAGAAAGTAATCCCCGTCTTGTTGATCTTTGAGTTTTTCAATCTCACTGAAAGATAAGGAAAGCTCACGGGTTCGGGCTTCGACCTTTTCCTCCAAAGTTAGAGAATATTCTTCTAACTTCTCTTTTGCCTCCTGGATAGAACGAACCATAGTATTGAAAGAACCGGCTAAATACCCAATTTCATCCTGAACGTATACGGGGACTTGCGTTGCCAAATCTCCCTCTTGTACTTTGCGCAAACCCTGCAACAGAGCCTGCAATGGGAGTAACAAAGCCCCAGACAAAAATAGAGGGGTTCCTAAGACCACAAGGGCTATCGCAATTAGGAGAAGATAAGCGAGCTTTTGACCTACGTTGTGTATATAGGCACGATACGAACGATAAGAATAGCCTACTTCATATAGATACGTAGGGGTATCGACATGGTATGCCTGGAAAGAGGTATAAGCCATCTTTTTGCCCTCTCGGTAGTGCCGGTGAGTCTCTGGCTTGAAATCACTAAAATATGCTAACACTTCAGCTTTCAATTCGTTGCCCGTCGACTGAGAGTTTTGTAAATGCTTCTCAATAACATCTATAAACGGTTTGTACGTATCGGATAGCTTGGCCAAAGTAGACTTCGCTCCTTCTGGGAATATGGCTGTCGGAATATCTCGCAATTTATTCCTGGTACGGAAAAATAACTTCTCATGCTTCTGGTAAAAACTAGCAACCGTATCCTGTGGAAATGCCTCTCGGTTTTGCAGAAGCATTTGTATATAAGGCTTCAAATATTGCATGTCTTTGCGAAGAAGCAATTTCTCTAAAGCTGCTGCATTCAACTGAGAAAGTCTCTGCGGTGCATATTTCGTAAAAAAATAGGTATTCACCAACTCGGGCAGCCAAGTCATTTTGGTCAGATCATCTTCTTCTCGATTGATCAAAAAGTCGGCTTCTTGGGTTTGCAAATTATAGCGTAGCAAATAACTTGCGTCCTGTGCATAATAAGACGGGGATTGCACGACTAAGTTCTTATGTGAATTCTTTAACTCATCATAGGTGGTGTCTACCGAAGACATAATAATATTGCTAAATAGATTAAACACAACAATCATGATGAGAAAACTCATACTCACGATTTTGAACATAAAAGGAGTTTTATCTTTTGTACGATTGATATAAGTGATAAGGACAATGAAAAAACCAATGATAATAACGAGTACATACATGGTAAAAAAAAGTTGACGGCTAATGAAACCGGCTCTATTCAACGCATTCATAATGGCAGAAGGAATCGTTTCTATGAAGACTCCCACTACAAAAAATAGCATGGCAAATCTTTCTCCTTTTGGAGATTTGATCGCCCTCCAGATACTAATAAATAGAGTATAGAGTACTATTAGCAGAGTAGCTGCCGCATAGATCTTTAGTGTCTTAGGCATGTCGTACTCATAATAATGCCCGTCAAATTTATAAATCACGGGAGCAGTACGGGATTTTATAATCAGCAAGGCAGAAATACCAACTGCGAGTACTGACTGCAAATATAGGGTAAATTTCGTAAAGCGAGGGGCTGTATTCTCTGGAAAGTGCAGTAGTAGCTGGCATTGGATGACATAGAAAAAAAGAATGCCAATGAGTGTTATGATCCGGGTAACTGTATAAGGCGCGTAAAAGCCTTGGGTAAAAAAATAACTATAATAGACAATGGCTCCAAAAGCTATATTCCATCCCAATAGTTTGGTTGATTTGGATTTATCTTTCAAAAAATAGATGAATAGTAAGCATAAAGACCAGGTCAACAACCCACTAATTGTTGACAAGGTGTAAAAGTTAATAAAAAAGTCGTTAAAAAATTCCACAGCCCAATCCCCTTCTCGCGGCACTAGTGTAGCAAAGAGACACTTCCTTAGCAATCAGAAAATTTTTGACTTAGGTATTTATTATACGTTTGTATTCTAATTTAGACTCGATCTATATAAGGAGTCTATCTAAAACACAACTATAGGCTCTTGCAGTTTACCCAAACCCTGACGCTCTTACTCCTGATCTTTTCAAGGAAAACCGTTTGGACGAAATCTCTCAAAGGTTCCTATGAAAAACTCCTACCGCTTTTTACAAAAGAACCAAAAAGAACTTCCCAAAAAAATGTTCCGATTAATAATTTGTTGCATAAATGGAAAACACCTTACTTCCAAGGATAGGGCTATGAGAAAAACGAAAAATTTTCAAAAAATATACCAAATCTTACCAGAATGCCTGTTCAAACTACAAGCATTCTGGCTACTGTTTTCCTTTGTATTTCTCACCTTCTATCCTTCTGTGCAGATCTTTGCCAATCCCCTTATCCCTGACGCTCTCACCCCCGATCCTTTCCAAGAAGACCGTTTGGATGAAATTATTCGCCAAGCCAACACTGCGCGCGACTTGGACACCTGGAACGCGCAAGTCTACGGAGAAAAAGCTGCGATGATGACAGAGTGGGAGATACGCTTGGATGAGCAGATCACCCAACAGATCGAAAACGATTTCCATAAAGATGCTTATGTCGACAACCCTGGCTATAAAGATTACCTGCGTAAACAATTGGAGATTGCCAAACAAAAAGAAGTAGAAAACTGGGAATCGGAAGCTAGTATACAGATTCTCACCAATCGCAACAAATACATGAATTACATGACTGGCAAACTCTTATCAGAAGAAAAAGAAGACACCAAAAAAGCACAGCAGCAAACAGAAGAATACACCAACAGCCATACTTCCACAAACGAATCCTGGGATGCGGCGCAAAAGAGTTTTACCGAGAAACAAGAAAAGTGGCAGAAAGATTACCAAGGCTCTGTGGAACAAGGACTACGAGAATTTAGCAGTGCTGTAAAACAGATCAATCACAATTACTTAGAAACCATACAAAGTCTCAAGGACAATGAGGAAAAATTTGACAGCGCTTTGCAAACCATCCAGGGCTATGAAAAAACGGTGCGTTCCGCTATCTCAGGTCTGTCTACTAAATTGCGCGGGCAACTTGACGATCCAAACTATGCCCAGATGTACAAAACTGACAGCAATATATACAACGAAGCGGGACAAGCTCTCGCAAATCTGTTGAACACTTTGGATGCCAAACTGCAAGATCCTGATTCCAGCCTCTCCGACATTTCTGTGGAGATAGTCACCTACCTACAGGATCAAACAACCGCAACTTACCAAAAGCAACAGTACCACGGTGCTCGCATCAAACGCACGTTTGTCAATACAACTGATGGTGTAGGCAATACAGACATCCGCAGTTCCGATGGTGCAGCTAGTCTACACACTTTCTGGAATCCAGGGCACGGTAAAATCAAAAGCATCACCGACTATCTCCAAAACAAAACGGCGCAATCTGCCAGAGATCTGTTCAACTACTACAACCAGAACGAATACCATTTCTCTCCCAACATCACCTTAGATCCAGATATCGATAATCCAGGTGCGAATATAGACGACTTTCTCCAGGCCAATCTATTCGCCCACACCGGCACTCCCAATACGGGAATAAATACCATAAGTGTGGGTGGTTTGGGAGGCAATTACCTCGATGACCCAAACTTCCACCAGTACGACCGGAGAGATTTAGTCTGCCTGGGTCCAGGTCTGTGTGGTTACATCGATTACAAGATGCCGGAAGAAGAAATCCAGGCCAAGTTGGTTTTTAAAATCCATGACAC
>JBCCIA010000286.1:0-8199 GCA_039028475.1 Spirochaetota bacterium
GGCAATTTCAATGCTATGATAAAAACTATCCAAGCGAACGAAAAAGAATTAAATAAGAAAGTGAATGAAAAAACAAATGAAGTCATTCGAATAAAAAATATGCAGTTTCGAATGAGTCCTCATTATCTTTATAATTCTTTAAATTCTATTCTTGCTTTGATCCATAAAAATTCAGATAAATGTGAGAGAGCTCTAATACTTCTATCTAATAACTATAGATTTATGACTGAAATTTCTAATAAAGATTTGATATATTTAAAAGAAGAATGGAAGTTTATGGAGAATTACTTGGAATTTGAAAAAATAAGATATGAAAAAAACGTTTCTATCAGACTTGCAAGACCAAGTATCTTTCCCACGCTTCTTATTCCACCGTATACTTTACAGCCTATAGTAGAAAATTCCTTTAAGCATGGTTGGGGTGAAAAAGATCAACTGAGTATATCTGTTAAATGTCTATCTATAAAAAATGGTGTAAAACTAACCTTTATAGATGATGGTGTGGGGATCGATAGCCCTTTAAAATTGGAGAGAACAATGGGAAATATTATCGAAAGGTTACGTTATTATTATAAAGATGTTTCTTACAGCTTTGCCAACCAAGAAGAAAAAGGCTTACGTATTGAGTTGGTATTTGAAAATTTGAAGAGGACTTCTTGAGCTATAAGGTTCTAATTGTAGAAGATGAACCTGCTGCTGTTGACTTGCTAGTAGATCTTATTAGTAGCGATTCTAATTTTAAAGTTATGGGAATTGCCAGAAATGGAAAAACTGCAATGGAAAAAATCAATTCTTCTGAGTTTGACTTAATTTTTCTCGATATTATGTTACCTGATATGAGTGGAATTGATATATTAAAACAGATTCCTGACAATTTAAATGTTATTCTTACAACTGCCTATAGCCACTTTGCAGTAGATGCTTTTGAATTAGGGGTAATTGATTATTTGATGAAACCTATTGAAAAAGAGAGATTTCATGTCGCCATACAAAGGTTTACCCAAACAAAAAAAGAAAAGCCCCGGACATCTATCAACGAAAAGGGCTTATTTATTAAGACCCATAACAAGTTAAATTTTATCATTCATGAAAAGATAGTGTACATTTCCTCTAATAAGAAGAAATGCATTATATATACGGATAGTATAGAGCTAGAAGCAAATCATCTTTTAGGAGAATTGGAGTTAAAACTTCCCGCTAGTATGTTTACGCGTATTCATAAGCAATATTTAGTAAATATCAACTATATTTCTCATATCGAGTATTTTATACATGGAAAATACTCTGCCTATTTGAAAGATGTAAATGCAACAGTACTACCTGTAGGTAGAAAGTATAAAAATCTTTTGAATTTCGATTAAAACTTTCATTCCTGTATTTTGCACTTTATTCCTGTATTTTGCACTTTGTTCCAATATTTTGCACTTTGTTCCTTTTATAACTTTTTTTAAATTCTTAGTAAAATATATGTTTACTTTTAGTAAATAAGAATGTACATTACGGTCAATTTGAGAGGTAAAAAGCAATGAACATATTATTGGTAGATGATTCAGAGATGATGCGAGGGATTATTAGGCAGGCTATCCAAAATAATAGTAAAAAGGAAGGTGTGACATTTTTTGAAGCGGAAGATGGTCAAGTTGCTTTAGAAACTTTGGATGCGAACCCGATCAATATAGTTATGTTGGATTGGAATATGCCTGTTTTAGACGGCCTTAGTTTTGTAAAAGATGTAAGAGGAAGAGGTATTGAAATACCTATCGTTATGATTACTTCTGTTACAGATGAAGACAAAATACTCGAAGCAGGGATGGCTGGTGTAAATACATATATAGAAAAGCCAATACGAGGAAATCGTCTTTGGGAGCAATTAAAAGAGTTCATGGGAGAGTAATTATGCTAGAAATAAAACCTTTTATATTAGCTTTAAACCAGACGTTTGAAGAAATGGCGGAGATCAAGTTAAGCAATGAACCAGTAGAAACTTTAGGAAAGAGAAGTATCGTTGCAGATTTTTCCTCTAGCATCGGTGTTTTTTCAGATCAAGAAAACTTATCTTTGATTCTGACGTCTGATACATCATCCGCACTTAAAATTGTAAGAAGAGTAACAGAAAGCCCTGATTTAAAAAAAAATGATAAGCTTGTTATAGATACCATTGGAGAATTATTGAATATGATTGTAGGCAATGTACAGCGTAGAAGTAAAGATAAGTTTCATTTTTCTATTCCCATATCTGTGACAGGCGAAGAGCATGAAGTTTGCAAACCTAACGGCAATTACAAGTTTTCTCGCTCAAAGTTTTATGAGAATGAGGAAAAACTAGAAGTCAATATATATTTATTACGTCACGGGGCTTAACAGTGGAATTGGATTTATTTATAGAAGCAATGCATAAATCGTTCATGGAACTAACGGATTTTAAATTATCTTTAAAAAACGAGAATCATGATTCCGACCAGATATATACTGATATCTCTTCGACCATAGGTTTATATGGATCTAGCAAAATGGCTTTGATCCTCACAATGTCGGAACAGTCTGTGCTGGTAATTTCTGAAAATATAATGGGTGCAAGTCTTTCTTGGGAAGACAATCTTGTTTCTGACACCATGGGTGAGATATTAAATATTTTGGTTGGTGTCGCACAAAAAGATAGTCCAGAAAAGTTTAGTTTTTCGATCCCTATCACTATTAAAGGAAAAGAACATGAAGTCCGGGTACCTAAAAAAACGTATACAAAAGTTACCTTTATATTTTCTCATGAAGGAAAAGAAAATGAAATCGCTTTAATTTTGGTAAAGCTAAAATAAAGTTAGGAGAAGTCCTAGAATATGTACAAAGGGAAAACAAAACGTCATCATATTTTAAGTATATTTTATTTTTAGAATATCTACTGCACTCTCTATGTAAAAGAGAGTGAAGCAACATTTTTTTAAAAAAAGCCCTTATAAATGTCTCTATTACTATGGCATAAAAAGTAAAGAGGGCATTAAAATGGAAGAGGTTTGGCAGCAGTCGTTTGTTAGTGGAGAATTTACCTACCTTTGGACTACATTTTTTGCAGTATTTGTTTTACTCCTTCTGTTTTCTAAGAGTGCTCGTGAACATATTCTGTTCTATTTTTTATATTTGCTGTTTATCTTCGCTACTTTCTTTGGCTTTTTTCTCGCATACCATACACCCCAACACCAGGACATCCAAGTCGCAAAAGGCAATTATGCCTATCATATCGTAGAGCAAAATACGAACGTATCACAAACCTACCAACAACAATCGCATTCCCTCTTTTGCTTTTTGCTGTATGAAAAGTTACGCTTTCCTCCCCTACTATTTTTAGGGTTTGGCTTCTTTTATTTGCTGATTGGCTTAGAGAGTAAGTTTTGTACTTGGTCGTTTGCAGTACAGGTTTTTACTTCATTCTTAGTTATAGGTTTGCTGCAATTTTTCCTTCTTTTTCCCTCAGAGATATTGCCACAAGATTCTCTTTCGGCATATTGGCAAACGCTCGCATCTAATCCTTGGCTATTGGATAATCTGCAATACCGAATGTATATCCCTATGCTATTGATTTTGAGTTTTGCCTATAAAGATGATCTTGTTCCTGATGTTGATAAAAATGTACTACATTGGACGTTTCTAGTCTTTGCAACAGTCATTTTCTTTAACCTTTCACAAGACGAATCGGTACGAATCGTTTTTTATGTCGCTATAGGAATATTGGCTCTATATATATTCCGCTATTCTCTCTTTTTACCACCCAGGACAAACTTTGCAAAAAAAATAATGCATGCTGTGTTTTTATTGATGCTTTCTATCATTGAAATATTATACTTTGCCCATGCTTTTGCAGAGTCTGATCTAGGAAGCTATGTCTATTTGCATGTGTTCTTTTTACTAGGAAGTGTTATGTGTTTATTGGTATATGGAGCACACTTGTATATAATTCTAAATATTAGTAGGGTCGCAAAAGTTTGTATCAGTCTTTTTTTCCTAATTGTCGTACCTATCTCCTCTATTTACTTCTTTATCGATTCAGAAATAGGCCAAATATTTTTACTCTTCCCTCATTTAATTGAGGTAGGATCTGGCATTGGCTTGTTATTCTTTATGTATATATTTGTGCAGTTTTTACCAGTCATTATAAATGTTGTGAAAGCCATACAAAAATATTTTTCTTTCTTTATAGAACTTCTGCATAATCATAACTCTTCACAAGATTCATCAATTGACCGTTGGGCAGCGAGCAAAGTTGTTTTTACAAAGACAAATCCATACTGGATATTAGGCACTACAGTGGTTTTTCTCGCGATTGTCTTTTATATCTATAGGTATGAGATCTTGCCTATTTACCTTTTTTTAGATTGTGTGATGATCTATGTATTTGTGTTTGGTTCTAACTTTCGCAATCTCCGCGATTTGTTTTTTGAAGAGATTCCTTGAAAAAGGTATTTTTATCTAACAATAGACTCATTCTTGCTATTTAGTCGCACAATCCCAAAAGCCTTGTAAGCTATTTGTTTTTAAACAGTTTTTAGATGAGGAAGAGGAACTGGTGTTCACTTTCTTACTTCTTGTCTGGAGGACTTTTTCCATTTTTTGGTTTCGTTCTTTTACGGCATTGCTTCTATTTTCTTCACTAGTGAGTTTACTCAATTCAAGGGCGACAAGTTCGCTGAGTTCTTCGAGTTTAGATTTCATTTCTTTTTCAGGAATCTTCTCTAGCTTTTGTTGTTCTTTCTGTTTTAGCATACTTGCTTTAAATTTTTCAGCGGAGAATGATTTTTTGATATCACCAGTTTGGAGATTGTTTTCTTGGTAGACTTTGTCAATCTCCTTTTTACGGATAACAGTCGCTTGTGAGGCCGGGATAGGTGTGGTGTTTGCTGTTGCGGCTGCTACCACAGCTTCTAAAATCTCGCTCCCCTGCAACTTTTGCGAATCTTCTATTTGTGCAAAACGGTATCTTGTGTCTACTTCACCTTCATAGGTAGAGATTTTTGTATTTTGTTCTTTATCTACCGATACTTCAAACTGTGTTCCCCGAATGCCAGCAACGGATGTGGAAGTTTCCACATTGAGTTTGTTCTTATCTGATTTACCACCTGCTACTTTGAAAAGGGCTTTTCCTTGGTGAACTTTAGGAAGGTTTTCATTACTTCGCTGTTTGATTTCGAATTTGCTGTTAGCTTGTATACGAATAGTTGTTTGAGATTCAATTCCTAAGAGTTGGATGTCACAGAAGGATTTTTTGCTAGTACTAATAGCATCGTTTAAAGCTAAAATAGTTCCTGCCATAACTTTCTTCTTAGATGTGGTTTTTACAGTCCCATAGCTGTACAAAATTACTGCTCCAGTTATTTTTTTAGGCTTTTGGCAGGAAATAGTACATATCAGTAATATAGATAAGAACTGGATGCTAAGGATACTAAATTGAGTTTTCATATTCCTAAGGTGTTGCTTGGATATTCGGTTTGTCAATGAGTTTTACTAAGAATATGATTGACAAAAAATACCGTTTGGTATATTATGTTGGTGTGGGAAAGAGAGATATCACCAAACGGCATATCATCGAGAAAACTGCCAAATTATTCAATACAAAGGGCTACGCTGCAACCTCACTCCAGGATTTGACGCAAGCCACTGGATTGACGAAGGGGAGTATTTATGGCAACTTCAAGAATAAGGATGAACTGGCTCTTAGCTCTTTTGCCCACAATGCACGCTTACGTAAGAGAAGTATAGTTGCAGAATTAAAATCTGCTGGGACATCGAGCCTGGACCGACTTCTCGTCTATCCACGCGTATTTCGTAAAAGATGGCAAGAGATCGACAAACATGGCGGTTGCCCAATAGTAAACACCAGTATTGACGCCGCAGATACCCATCAATCTTTGCTGCAAGCTGTCAGAGATACCATTGAAGATTGGCGAAAGGCGATCAAAATATACCTGCAACGAGGTATGCAGGCAGGAGAGTTGCGGCAAGATATAAATGTCGAAAAAACGGCAGCTTTGATCATTGGTCTCGTCGAAGGCGGGATGTGGATGGTACGGGCTACGGGGAGGACAGAAGATTTGAACGCGATACTAGAACATGCAGAATCAGTAATTATGGGACTTGCAAAAGAGTCATAAATTTTTTTACATTAAAAAATACCGATCGGTATATAAAGGAGTGGTTGATATGATAAGTTCACAAGTAAATGCAAAAGAAGTGACAACTTATGGCGAAACAAATGGTGAAGAAACGGTAGCACAAATTCAAGAATCAGGATTGCGGGAACGTACCTATTCCTGGGAAGACCCTGTAAAGTCAGCTGAGCTGGGACGCAAACTTTCTGGCTTAGAGTATATGCAGCAATTGGCTAACGGAGAGATACCAGCTGCCCCCATTGCACATACACTTGGCTTTAAAATTACCAGTGTAGAGAAGGGGAAAGTTCTTTTTGAAATCGAGCCCAAAGAATTTCACTACAACCCCATTGGCAGTATGCATGGAGGAGTGATCTCAACTGTATTAGATTCTGTTCTGGGTTGTACAGTTCATTCAACCCTTGCGAAAGGAGTAGGGTATACTTCATTAGAGCTCAAAGTCAGTTTTATACGCCCGATCTTTGTAAAAACGGGAACGGTATATGCAGAAGCAAAAGTGCTAGCTATGGGTCGAACCACAGCTTTTGCAGAGGGTAGCTTAAAAGACAAACGAGGAAGAATACTCGCTACCGCGACAACAACATGTGCACTTTTTCGCTCTTAGTTTCGATGGTCAATTGAAAGTATATTTGATTAAGGAATATTTGTTGGAATTTAAATTAACAAATATTCTTTGTTCTTGCGATTTCTTGGGATGTAGCAGAAAGAATAGGGTGATGATCAAACTAGGAAGCCTACCTATAGCGTAAGAGGAAATAAGAAACGTCTCTGTATTCATAGCATATCGCTAAGAGATTATTGTTTATGTGTGGTTCTTTCTCGTCAATCCATTGTTTGTAAAGGTATTCTATTTGTTTTGCATTGACGTAGGTTTTATTCTTTTCTAATGTCATTTTAAGGAATGGTTTTATGACAACAACTCCGCCTTGGGTGTTACAAGAGATCGAAGAAACTAAGCATGCCGGTACTAAAAAACTAGATTTAAGCTGGGCAGAGGGATTGGAGCTTACAGAGCTACCGGAAGAAATTCTTGAATTTAGAGAGTTAGAGGAGCTTACCCTAAAAGAACAACCTATCAAGAGACCTAACAATATCCTTTCACAATTGCCTAATTTACGAACCGTGCATTTGTATGGTTGTGATCGTTTGCAAGAAATACCTGATTGTGAGCAGCTCTCGGTAGATTTTTCCACCTATACTTCCTTCCCTGTAAACCCAGAGAAAATCATTGGCATTGCTGTTGAAGCATCTGGATGGGAGTCGTTTACTCATCAATACTTTAAGAATCTAACGACCTTAGCTCTAGTTGAAAGTCGACTAACTACATTTCCTGAACATGTCTTGCAGCTAGAGGGTTTAAAAACCCTAAATTTACACCATAATAATTTTACAACCTTACCAGATGCAATTATGCACTTAGACAGCTTAGAGACTTTGGACTTGAGTTGGAATAAGTTTTCGCAATGGCCGCAAGCAGTAAGTGGTGTTAGGAGTCTATTGGATGTTGATTTTACGGGTAATATAATATCTGATATTCCACAGTCTATTATTCAATTAGGGAACTTAAAATCATTGGATTTGGGTTGGAATGTGGTATTGGATCTACCAGAAGTTCTTAGCCAACTGACTAGTTTGGAATATTTGGGTTTATGCGGTAACCAGTTATGGGAAATACCAATGTTTATGGGTCGCTTGCAAAACCTCAAGTCTTTGGATTTGAGTAATAATTTGTTTTCTAAATTCCCTGAGTCTCTGATAAGCCTACAGCAACTCGTAGTTTTAGATTTGAGCAATAATGAACTCAAGGAACTGGCAAGCTCGATGACTCGACTGGAAAATTTAGAGCTGTTAGACTTAAGTGGAAATCATTTCTCAGAATTGCCTGAATTCTTGGCCCAATTACGCAACTTGCAAGAGCTATACTTGTTTGAGACCAAGGTAACAGAACTTCCCGCTTCCTTAAAGAAATCACAAAAATTAGATGTCTTTTTATGAGAACCTTGTTAGACGAATCTTCGTCTAAATAAAAATATTTCATTAAAAA